>NZ_JBFBND010000004.1:0-189728 GCF_040702905.1 Kineococcus sp. NPDC059986
ACGGGGTTGATAGGCCGGGTGTGGAAGCAACGACTAGCGAGTTGTGGAGCTGACCGGTACTAATAGGCCGATCACTTGTCTACTACGCACCAGCTTCCATCACGTGAGTGGTGGCGTTGGGTGTGTGCGATGAGTGCACGAGCATGAAATGAATCAGACCTCGGTTGAGGTCGATCTTCGATGACACTGCTGTAGTGTTTCGCGTCCATTGTGTGGTTCTCGGGAGAGAACCTGCGCAATCTTGTGCTGCTTCGGTGGCGGGGGGTTGTGTGTGGTGGATCCTGGCCTTTGTGGTCCGGTGGTCATAGCGGTGGGGAAACGCCCGGTCTCATTCCGAACCCGGAAGCTAAGCCCACCAGCGCCGATGGTACTGCTCGGGAGACTGGGTGGGAGAGTAGGTCACCGCCGGCCACTCACTCTTTTGCAGTGAGAATGTGGTTGAGGGGAGTGGCACCGCTACGGCGGTGCTGCTCCCCTCTTCTGCGTTCCCGGGTCACTCGGTGGTGCGCGGAAGGTTCCGGGCGAGGTCGGCGGCGCAGCCGACGTCGTGCCACTGCCGCCAGTCCCCGACGACGATCAACCGGTCCCGGGCGCGGGTCACCGCGACGTTCAGCAGGTTCGGCGTTCCCGCCACCCACTGCCGCGATCCGACGGAATGCCCGCCGAGGACGATGATGACCACCGCACGCTCCTGCCCCTGGAACGTGTGGACGGTCCCGAGCTCCACGGTGGCGTGGGCCGAGACCACGTCCCTGAGGCCGGCCACCACGTCACGGAACGGACTGATGACGGCCACCGACACCGCGGTGTCCTCGGCGTCCAACGACCCGAGAACCTGGGCGACGACGTCGGCGTCGGCGGGGGAGAAGTGCCTCCCGGGCGGGTGGGGCACGTCGATCCACCGGCTGTCGCCCACCGCTTCGACACCTTCCGCGGGACCCGTGACGCGTCCGGAGACCATCTCGCCGTCGTAGGCCATCTCGTTCGCGATGGTGAACATCGGGTCGAGACAGCGGTTGTGCACGAGGAGGGGTGATCCCACCCAACCACCGGGACGTGCTGTCCCGCAGCGGGACACCGCGTCGGCGGACCGCTGCACCGAACTTCGGGTGGGGGACAGCTCCGGGGGAGCGTCGTGGTGGGCGAGGAGCCGTTTGACGAGGACGTCGGGCAGGGCGACCACCGGCTCGAGCTGCTGGGGGTCACCGACGACGAGCGCCCGACGGCAACGGTGGAGACCCCCCACGGCCTGGGCCGGCGTCGCCTGCCCCGCTTCGTCGACGACGAGCCACCCGAGGGCGCCAGCCTCGACACCGGAGAACAGGCGGGCCATCGAGGCGAAGGTCGTCGACACCATCGGGACGAGCAGGAAGAAGGACCGCCACACGTCGGTGGCGAGCCGGTTCGCCTCGGGTTGCCGCACCTCCCCGGATTGCAGGTGCATCCAGGCCCGGAGGTTCGTCGCCACCTGCTGACCCGCCCGACGGGCGAACTGCTCGTGCACGGCCATCGCGGCGCCGAACACCTCGCACTGCAGGGCGTGCAGCTCAGCATCGACCCATGCTTGCCCCTTCTCCTGGTCGGCGCGGGTCCGGGACCACCACGCCTCGTCGACCGCGGCGGGTCCCAGCGCGGCGGCTGCCTCCCGCGTCCGACGCTCCGCCTCGTCGCGGGCGGTCCCGGCGTCGAGGAACGCCGCCTCGAGCCGGACGTGGGCCACGTGGGCTTCGGACACCACCTCGGCGAGGGACCGCAGCCGCTCTTCGGCTGCGGTGGAGTCGGTCACCGCTCGCTGGAACGCGGCCTCGGCCTCCCGCGCCGCGGCGGTCTTCCCCACGCGGGCCCAGAAGCCCGGGCGCGCGGCGCGCAGACGGACGACGGCGTCCGCGGCGAGGCGGGCGCGCTCCTCGGCGGCGGGGATCTCGCGGCGAGCGGCCGCGGCGGACGCCGTCGCGGCGGTGATCCCGTCACGGGCCGCCTCCCACCGCGCCGTCGCGGCGTCGGCACCAGCGCGGGCGACGAGCGCCGCGTCGCGGCCGCACGCCACGCCGACGAGGTGGGCCTCGACCGCCTCGAGAGCGGTGGTGAACCGTCGTCGCGCCGCCTGCCAGTCCTCGAGCGAGCCGCCCTGGCGGAGCGCTCCGAGAAGGTGGTCGCCGGGGTCGTCGGCCTTGAGGTACCGCCCGACGACGGTGCCGAAGCGGTGGCCAAGGCTGCGCCGTCCCAGCGTCGCCGCGGCGAGTCCCCAGGCGGGGGCGTCGTCCGTGAGCAGGCCGGGCCGCCCGCGGCCGGAGGACGGGTCCGGGGCGGTGGCGTCGCGGAAGTACGACACCTGCTCCCGCCACCCCTCCGCGATCTCCCCGAGGCCGGGAACCTCCTGGCTGACGTTCGCGACGGCCGCGTTGTTGGAGGAGGCGACGACGACCTCGAACCCGGTGAGCCGCTCGTCGACGCGGTGGAACCGGCGGGTGCCACCCTGGGTCAGCGGAAGCGTCTGTGCCGCACCGAAGGCCGAGCGCGGATCGTCGAACCCGACCATCACGCGGGCGCGGTCGGAGACCACGGCGGCGTAGAACTCCCGCAGCAACGTCGTCTTGCCCGTCCCCGGCGGACCGTTCACCGCGCACACCGGGGCCTCGCTCGTCAGGACGGCCTGGACGGCCACCTGCTGCGACAGCCGGGGCATGTTCTCGCCGGGCCAGGTGGACCGGGGGAGCGACAGGGGGTCCAGGAGCCGCTCACGGGCGTCGCGGCGCAGGACGTCGACCGCACCGGGCGGGGTCGCGCCGGGCCGACCGGTGAGGAACGTGGCGGCGGCCGGGGACGTCGGGTGGTTCGCGACGTGGAGGAGGTCGGCACGGTAGAAGCCGCGCGGCGGCGGGGAGGCCGCCTGGTCCTCCGGCACCCAGCGCGCGTCGAACCGCACGTGGCCGGTGCCGTCGTCGACGACGCCGAGGACGGCGCGGACGTGGTCGGCCGGTCGCCGGTCCTCGTCGTGCAGGACCTCGGTGAAGGCCTCCACCAGCGCCTGCTCGCGACGTTCCACGTGGCGGAGCGCGTCGGCGGTCCCACCCGGCGTCGTGCGCACCGCGGCCGTGAAGTCCACGAGCGGGTGGTACTGCAGGGATCCCTCGACGGGGACGCCGACCGCGTCGACGAGGAATTCCGCGCGGTACGTCAGGGGACCGTCGGTGCGAGCGGGGCGCACGGACTCCGTCAGGCGCAGGTCGTCGGCGAAGGCGGCGAGGAGGTCGTCCTCGACCTGCCGTCGCGGGACGCACCCCACGAGCACCGAGCACACGAGCACCTCGCCGGCGCGAGGTGCCTGCGGGGGCCGGGGCGGCCAGATCCCGTCGAGGATCTCCGTCCGCAGCCGTCCGGAGGCCCGGTACCGCGAGTCCTTCGGCACCTCGGGCGTCTCGAACCGGTCGAGGTCGGCCCAGGCCAGGAGCGCTCGTCGCGCGGCGTCGTCCACCCGTCGCAGAGCGGGCGTCGAGGTGGCCGCGGAAGGGATCACCCGACGACCATGGCAGACACCCCCGACAGGACGTCAGCCCTGCAGGTGCTCCAGCACCCGCCCCCAGTCGCCGGCGGGCAGGCTGTCGTGCTCCCGGTGCCAGGCGATCGCCGCGGCGAGCTCGGCGCGGGTCGGCACCCCCGCGGACCCGCCGAGCCGCTGCACCGACAGCGACGCCGCCAGCACCGCGAAGCCCACCGACGTCGCCAAGGACCACCCGGCGGTCCGGCCGCCGCAGAACGCCGCGACGAAGCAGTCGCCGGCCCCGGTCGGGTCGACCGCGTCCACGCGGGGGGCGGCGACCTCGCAGCGTTCCCCGGTCGCCGCGTCGACGGCGATCGCGCCGGCGGACCCGCGCGTCACCACGACGAGACTCGTGCGCGCGGCGAGGGCGTCGAGCGCGGCGGAGGCGTCCGTCGTGCGGGTGTACGCGAGGGCCTCGTCCTCGTTGGGCACGAACGCGTCGAGCTCGGCGAGCCGGTCGAGCACAGCGGTGTCCCACTGCTCGGTCTCGTCCCAGCCGACCCCGCCGACGACGAGCGTCCCGGCCGCGCGCACCTCGGCGACCCAGGCGGGGATCCCCTCGGCGATCCCGACGTGGCAGGCGCCGACCGAGGGCAGGGGAACGGGCAGTGCGTCGGGCAACCACGTCGCGCGCTCCTCGTACGTGACGAAGCTGCGGTCGGCGGCGTTCGTCAGCGCGACGGTCACCGCGGTGTGGGCGTCGGGGAGCTCGGCGAGCCAGCGCAGGTCGAGGCGGTCCTCGGCGGCCAGTTCGGAGCGGACGGCCGCGCCGAACATGTCCGACCCGGTCGCCCCGACGAGCGCGGTGCGGAACCCGAGCCGGGCGCCGGCGACGGCGCGGGTGGCCGTCCCGCCGGCCGTCACCGTGAACCCGTCGGCGAACACCTCGGCCCCGATCGTGGGGGCGGCGACGCCGGACATCACGAGGTCGCAGAACACGCGCCCGCCGAAGACGAGGTCGAGGTCGGACACGGGCGGGCTCCTCGCGGACGGGTGATCGATCGTGCAGGCGATTGCGCAACAGACTAGTCAAGGATGCGCGTTCGGTCATAGTCTGCGTGCGTGAACGAGCAGCGAGGGGTGGGCGCGTGAAGCTGGCGATCCTCGGGGGTGGCGGTTTCCGCACCCCCTTCGTGTGGCAGGCGCTGTTGCGCGACCAGGGCGACCCGCGGATCACGACGGTGACCCTCCAGGACGCCGACGAGTCGCGCCTGGCGGGGATGCGCTCCGTGCTCGACCAGCTCGCCGAGGGGTTCACCGACCCGCCGCGGCTGGAGACGACGACGGACCTCGACGTCGCGCTCGAGGGCAGCGACTTCGTGTTCTCCGCCGTCCGCATCGGCGGTCTCGCCGGTCGCTGCGCCGACGAACGCGTGGCCCTCGACCTCGGCGTCCTCGGCCAGGAGACGACCGGCCCCGGCGGCCTGGCGTACGCGCTGCGCACCGTGCCGTTCATGGTCGACGTCGCCGAGCGCGTGAAGCGCCTGGCCCCGTCCGCGTACGTCCTGAACTTCACCAACCCCGCGGGCATCATCACCGAGGCCATGCAGGGCGTGCTGGGGGACAAGGTCCTCGGCATCTGCGACACCCCCTCCGGCCTCGGCCGTCGCGTGGCGATGCTCCTCGGCTACGACCCCGACCACGCGCGCCTGGACTACGTCGGCCTGAACCACCTCGGCTGGCTGCGCCGCGTCGAGGTCCACGGCCGCGACGTCCTGCCCGACCTCCTCGGCGACGACGGGCTGCTCGCGCACCTGGAGGAGCAGCACGTCTTCGGCGCCCCCTGGCTCAAGACGCTCGGCGCGATCCCCAACGAGTACCTCTACTACTGGTACCGCAACGTCGAGGCCGTCGCCCGCATCCGCGAGTCCTCCCTCACCCGCGGGGAGTTCCTGCTCAAGACGCAGGGCGACTTCTTCGACCAGCTGCCCCGCGCCGGTTCCCGCGCCGCGCAGCTGTGGCGCGACACGGTCCTGGACCGCAGCGCCAGCTACATGGCCGAGGCCAAGGGCGGCGAGCAGGGTGCGCCGGAGAACCCCGAGCCGCCGGAGACCGACCCCTCGCAGCAGGGCTACGCCGGGGTGGCGCTCGCCGTCATGGCCGCCATCAGCCGCAACGAGCCGTCGACCGCGATCCTCAACGTCCGCAACGGCGCGACGATCGCCGGGCTGCCGGCCGACGCCGTCGTCGAGGTCCCCGTGGCCGTCGACGGGTCCGGGGTCCGCCCGTTCGCGACGGCTGCGCCCGACCTGCACCAGCTCGGGCTCATGCAGCAGGTGAAGGCCGTCGAGCGGCACGTCATCAACGCCGCCCTGCACGGCGACGAGTCCGAGGCGCTCATGGCCTTCGCGACGCACCCCCTCGTGCGCTCGGTCGACATCGCCGAGAAGCTGCTCGCCGGGTACGTCGACCGGATCCCCGAGGTCGCCGCCGTCTTCGGCCGGTCCTGACCCACCAGCTCGCCCCCCGACCGCAGAACCCCTCAACGAGGAGCCCCCGTGCACGACGACCGTTCCCTGGTCGAGGGCCGCGTCCAGCGCGTCCTGAACCACCGCATCCGCCCGGCGGTCCACCCGCAGCGCGTCCCCATGACGCTCTCGGCGTGGCTCGTCCCGGACGAACCCGTGCCCGCGCGCGACGCCGTCGCCGCGCTGGAGGCCGGGGAGTTCGGCGAGTTCTCGATCGGCACGACGTGGGGTCGGCCGTGGTCGACGACGTGGGTCCGCGCGCAGGCGCAGGTCCCGGCCGAGTGGGCGGGCAAGCGCGTCGAGGCGCAGTTCGACCTGGGGTTCATCGGTGACTGGCCGGGCAACCAGGCCGAGGCACTCGTGCACTCCCTCGACGGGGTCCCGATCAAGGGTGTGGCCCCGGACAACAAGATCGTCCCCGTCGTCCGCGACGCGCAGGGCGGCGAGACGGTCGACTGGCTGCTGGAGATGGCGGCCAACCCCGACATCATGGCCGACGACATGCGGCCGACCCCGCTGGGCGACAAGTCCACCGCGGGCGAGAAGCACCTGTACACCATGAAGGTCGCCGACCTCGTCGTCCTCGACGAGGAGGTGTGGATGCTCGCGGTGGACGTCGAGTGCCTCGACGACCTCATGCGGCACCTGCCGGAGAAGGAACCCCGCCGGTACGAGATCGCCCGTGCGCTCGACCGCGCCATGGACGCTCTCGACCTCGACGACATCTCCGGCACCGCGACCGCCGCGCGCGCCGAACTCGCGAGGGTCCTCGCGGCGCCGGCCGTCGGCAGCGCGCACACGCTGTCCTCCGTCGGACACGCCCACATCGACTCGGCGTGGCTGTGGCCCCTGCGCGAGACGCAGCGCAAGACCTCCCGCACGTTCGCCAACGTCACGGCGCTCGCGGACGAGTACCCCGAGTTCGTCTTCGCCTGCTCCCAGGCCCAGCAGTACGCCTGGGTCAAGGAGCGCTCCCCCGAGGTCTACGCCCGGATGCAGGCCGCCGCGAAGGCCGGCCAGTGGGTGCCCGTCGGCGGCATGTGGGTCGAGGCCGACGGCAACCTGCCCGGCGGTGAGGCCCTCGTCCGGCAGTTCGTCACCGGCAAGGCGTTCTTCCGCGACGAGTTCGACGTCGACTGCAAGGGCGTCTGGCTGCCCGACTCCTTCGGCTACTCGGGTGCCTACCCGCAGATCGCGCGCCTCGCGGGCATGGACTGGTTCCTCACGCAGAAGATCTCGTGGAACCAGACGAACAAGTTCCCGCACCACACCTTCCGCTGGGAGGGCATCGACGGGACGCAGATCTTCACGCACTTCCCGCCCGTCGACACCTACAATGCGATCTTCTCCGCCGAGGAGCTCACGCACGCCGTGGAGAACTACTCCGAGAAGGGGCGCGGCACCCGTTCGCTCGCCCCGTTCGGCCACGGTGACGGCGGTGGCGGCCCCACCCGCGAGATGCTCGAACGCGCCCGCCGGTTCGCCGACCTCGAGGGCTCGCCCAAGGTGAAGGTGCAGGACCCGAACCAGTTCTTCGCCGACGCCCGCGCCGAGTACCCCGCCCCGCCCGTGTGGGCCGGGGAGCTGTACCTCGAACTGCACCGCGCGACGTACACGAGCCAGGCGCGGACCAAGGCCGGCAACCGCCGCAGCGAGCACCTGCTGCGCGAGGCCGAGTTGTGGGCGACGACCGCGGCGCTCAACGTCCCGTCGTACTCCTACCCGCACGCCGAGCTCGACCGGCTGTGGAAGATCGTGCTGCTGCACCAGTTCCACGACATCCTCCCCGGCTCCTCGATCGCGTGGGTGCACCGCGAGGCCGAGCAGACGTACGGCCAGGTCCGTGCCGACCTCGAGGCGCTCGTCACCGAGGCCGTCCACGCGCTCGGCAGCGGGTCGCGCGTCCTGCTCAACACCGCCCCACACGACCGCACCGAGGTCGTCGACGGCCGGCTCGTCCACGTGCCCGCCTCCGGGGCGGCCGTCCTCGCGGACGCCGCGCAGGAGGGCACCACGCCGGTGGTCGTCACGCGCACCGACGGCGGACTCGTCCTGGCCAACGGCGTCCTCACCGTCGTCGTCGACGGCGACGGGCTGCTGTCCTCCGTCGTCGACGAGGTGAACGACCGCGAGGTCCTCGCCCCCGGGACGCGCGGGAACCTGCTGCAGCTGCACAGCGACTTCCCGAACTACTGGGACGCCTGGGACGTCGACCTGCACTACAAGAACCGCGTCGTCGACCTCGTCGCGGCCGACGAGGTCACGGTCGTCGAGGAGGGTCCGCTGCGGGCCCGCGTGCGCGTCGTCCGCACGGTGCGCAACTCGCGCATCGAGCAGGAGTACGTCCTCGCCGCGGGGTCGGACCGGATCGACGTCCACACGCAGATCGACTGGCACGAGCAGGAGAAGTTCCTCAAGGCGGCGTTCCCGCTCGACCTGCACGCCGCGGTGAGCTCCTCGGAGATCCAGTTCGGCCACGTGCAGCGCTCGACCCACACGAACACCAGCTGGGACCACGCCCGCTTCGAGACGGCGATGCACCGCTGGGTGCACGTCGCCGAACCCGGCTACGGCGTGGCGGTCGCCAACGACTCCACCTACGGCCACGACACGACCCGCGCGGCCCGCGAGGACGGCGGCTCGACGACGACCGTCCGCCTGTCGCTCGTCCGCGGTCCGAAGATGCCGGACCCGCAGGCCGACCAGGGCCGGCACGTCCTGTCGTACTCCCTCGTGCCGGGGGCGCGGATCGCCGACGCCGTCCGCACGGGCTACGACGTGAACCTCCCGCTGCGCGAGGTCGACGGCCCGGCCGAGCTCCCTCAGGCGCCGGTGACCGTGACCGGTGACGGGTCGACGCTGGAAGCCGTGAAGCTCGCCCAGGACGGCTCGGGCGACGTCGTCGTCCGCATCTACGAGGCGTGGGGTTCGCGCGCGAAGGGTGTCCTGCGGACGTCGTTCCCGATCGCCGAGGCCACCGTCGTCGACCTCCTCGAGGACCCGGCGCAGGACGGGTCCGCGGCCGCCCGCGGGGTCGCCTCGCTGCTCGAGGACGGCAGCGTCGGTTTCGCGCTGCGGCCCTTCGAGGTCCTCAGCCTCCGGCTGGCCCGCGCGTGAGGGAGTGGCTCGAGCCCGAGCACGTCGGGCGCCGCCGCGAACCGCTCGGCACGGTCCGGCGGGCCGTCCCGGACGACGGGTTCACCTGCGTCGACCTCGACGGCGACTGGGAGTTCCAGCTCCGGCCGCACCCCGAGGCCGCGGAGCTGAGCACCTGGCTCACCGCGTCCGTCCCCGGGTGCTGGACGACCGAACCCTCGCTGTGGGGGGAGGTCGCCGACCCGCCCTGGTACACGAACGACCAGATGCCGTGGCCGGACCTGCCGCCGACCCCGCCCACCGCGCACAACCCGACCGGTGTGTACCGCCGGGACGTCACCGTCCCGGCGGACTGGGCCGGCCAGCGCGTGCTCCTGCACGTCGGTGCGGCCGAGTCGACGCTGCTGGTCCGCGTCGACGGTGAGCCCGTCGGCTCCAGCACGGACTCCCACCTCGCGGCCGAGTTCGACGTCACCGCCTGGGCCGCACCCGGCTCGACGGTGCAGGTCGAGCTGACGGTCGTGAAGTGGTCCGCGTCCACGTTCGTCGAGGACCAGGACCAGTGGTGGCACGGCGGGATCACCCGTTCCGTCCGCCTCTTCACGCGACCGTCGCTGCACCTGTCCGACGTCCGGACCGTCGCCGCCGCCGACGGAACCCTCGCCGTCGACGTCCGCGTGGGCTGCGACCTCGGGGAGGGAGCCCGCCGCGGCTACCTGCCCGACGGCTGGCGCGTCGCCGTGAGCCTCGGCGAGACCGCCCTGACCTTCGACGCCGCGGCGCACGCCCGCGACCTCGACGACGAGCGCCTCTCCCTCTACCGGGGTCGCGCCCGGTTCCGCGGCGAGTTCCCCGGCATCGCGACCTGGACGGCGGAGACGCCCGTCCTGCACGACCTCACGGTCGAACTGCGCGACGCCGAGGGGACCCTCGTGGACTCCGAGGTCCAGCGCGTCGGTTTCCGCACCGTCGCCGTCGTCGGTCCCGACCTGCTCGTCAACGGCCGGCGCATCTTCGTCCGCGGGATGAACCGGCACGACCGCGACCCCCTCACGGGTCGCGTGGTGACGACGGCGCAGGTCCGCGAGGAGCTGCTGACCCTCAAGCGGTTCGGGTTCAACGCCGTCCGCACCTCGCACTACCCGAACGACCCGACGTTCTACGACCTCACCGACGAGCTCGGGTTCTACGTCGTCGACGAGGCGAACATCGAGTCGCACGCGTGGGCGCACGAGATCTGCGACGACCCGGCCTACCTGCCCGCGTTCACGCAGCGCGTGGCGCGGATGGTCCGGCGCGACCGCAACCACCCGAGCGTCATCGTCTGGTCGCTGGGCAACGAGAGCGACTACGGCGCCAACCACGACGCCGTCGCGGCGTGGATCCGCCGCGACGACCCGACCCGGCCCGTGCAGTACGAGGGCGCGATCAAGGACGACTGGTCCGCGGGGTTCGCCTCCAGCGACATCGTCTGCCCCATGTACGCGCACCTGGAGCAGATGGTCGAGCACGTGACGCAGCGCCCGCCGCTGCGGCCGGTCATCCAGTGCGAGTACTCCCACGCCATGGGGAACTCCAACGGTTCGCTGTCGGACTACTGGGCGGCCATCGAGTCGCTGCCGGGTCTGCAGGGCGGGTTCATCTGGGAGTTCGCCGACCACGGCATCCTGCAGCGCGAGGACGACCGGCTGCCCGCCGGCCGCGCCGGAGCGGGGCAGTTCGCCGACGGCGTCCCCGCGCCGGGCTACCGCTGGGCGCACGGCGGCGACTTCGGGGACACCCCGAACGACGGCGCGTTCTGCCTCGACGGGGTCGTGCTTCCCGACGGCACGCCGAAACCCGTCATGTACGAACACCGCGAACTCTCCTCCCCCGTGCGGTTGACGTACGCCGACGGCGCCCTGCGCCTGCGCAACGCGTACGACTTCTCGGGCTTGGGGCACCTGCGCGGGCAGTGGGTCCTCGAGGCCAGCGACGGGACGTCGTCCTCCGTGCCGGCGCAGCTGCCCGACCTGGGGCCCGGCTGCACCGCGACCGTCGACATCCCCAGGGAACTCGCCGAGGCCGGGGCCGGTGAACGGTGGCTGCAGCTCGTCGTGACCCAGGCAGAGGGCACGGCGTGGAACCCCGCGGGCGCCGAGGTCAGCCGCCCGTGCGTCCGGTTGCCCGACCGGGACCGGACCCCGGCCGGGGAGGCCGCGCCCGTGGCGGTCGACGTCACCGGAGCCGTGGAGTTCCCGGGCCTGGCCCGGCCCGAGCTCACGCTGTGGCGGGAGCCGACGGACAACGACGACATCGCCGGTGACGGCGGGCGGTGGGTGGCCGCGGGTCTGCGCGACGCGCAGCCGGCCGTCGTGGTGGTCGACGGGTCGAGCGTCACGTCCGTCCTCAAGACCACCGCGGGCGAGGTCCGGCACGTCCAGCGCTTCACGCGCGGCGAGGACGGGCTGCGCGTCGAGGACACCGTCGAGCTGCCCGAGGGTCTCGAGGACGTCCCGCGCGTCGGGGTCCGCATCCCGCTCGCGGGCCGCGCCACCGGCGCCCGCTGGTTCGGCACCGGGCCGTGGGAGACCTACCCGGACCGCTGCACCGCGCCCGTCGGCTGGCACGAACTGCCCGTCGCCGACCTCGCCGTCCCGTACGTGCGGCCGCAGGAGAACGGGGCGCGGACCCACGTCCGCGAGCTCGCCGTCACGACGACGGCGGGGGTCCTGCGGTTCTCCTTCGACCAGCCGGTCACCGTCACCGTCCACCCCGACGCCGTCGTCGTGGACGTCGCGCACCGGGGTCTGGGGACGGCGTCCTGCGGCCCCAACGCGCTGCCGCCGTACCGGGTCGCGACCGGGACGCACCGGTGGTCGTGGTCCGTGCAGTCCTCGGAGCTCGCGTGAAGCTGCTGCTCGTCGGGCTGGACGGGGTCCGTCTGGACCTCGCCCTGCCCGACGTCGTGGCTCAGGACCCCGCGTTCGCGGTCCCCGACCACCCGGCGGACCCGAAGTTCGGGGCCGCTCCCCGGCAGACGCCGGTGGTGGAGGGCACGACCGAGCGGGTCGCCCCGACGCTGACCCGGCTCGCGGCCGGCGGCCGGGTCGTCCCGGTGTGGATGACGCCGCCCACCGACTCCGGTCCGGGGTGGTCGTCGCTGCTCACGGGCACGACGCACGAGCAGAACAACGTCTGGTGGAACGAGTTCGTCGGCCACCGGCTCGCGCGCTGCCCCGACCTGCTCTCGCAGGTGTTCGCCGCGGACCCCCGGGCGCGGACGTTCGCGGCCTGCACGTGGCCGGCGCTCGTCGACCCCAGCGGCCCCGGCCCGGTCGTCCACAGCCGTCCCGACCAGCAGGTCGGCGGTCAGCACCAGGTGTTCGGCGCCACCGACTTCAGCGACGGGTGCCGGTCCGCCGACCGGCAGGTGCGCACCCGGGCGTCGTGGGTGCTCAACCACGAGGGTCCCGATGCGGCGTTCGTCCACCTCGAAGGGCCGGACGAGGCCGCGCACCGGCACGGCTCGGCCGGGCCGGAGTACCTCGAGGCGCTCGCGACCGCCGACGAGCACGTGCGGTACCTCGTCAAGGCCGTCGCCGAGCGGTGCGAGCAGCTCGGGGAGGACTGGCTCATCGCGGTCACGACCGACCACGGCCACAAGCCGGAGGGTGGGCACGGGGAGGACGAGGTCGTCGTGCGGCGTTCGTTCCTGCTGCTGCACCGCATCGGCGGACCGTTGCCGCAGGAGCTGCTCGACCTCGGGACGCTGCGCAGCCACGAGGTCGCGCCGGCGCTGCTGGCCGCCGTCGGGGTGCGCCCGGGCTCCTACGCCGCCGACCACTCCGTCGGGGAGCTGCGGGACGTCCCCTCGGTCGGCCCCACGCGGGACCTGCGCTTCGAGTGGTGAGCCCTTCCGCCCCCCTGTCCGTGGGCGGAAGGCGTGCTCTCGGCCCGGAACGGGCTCCTCGAAGGGCGGAAAGAGTGTTTTCCGCGCGGCGTCAGGGGGTGGGGGTCAGGAGGAGGACGAGGTGTGGACGAGTTCGACGGCCACGCCGGCGTGCTGCAGGGTCGAGCGCGTCTCCTCGTCCGGGTGCACGTCCGTGACGAGGTGCCGGTAGGCGCTGACGTCGCACACCGTCGCCGTCCCGCTGCCGGGGAACTTCGAGGCGTCGGCGAGCAGGACGACCTCGTCGGCGGCGGCGATCATGGCGCGCTTGACGGGGACCTCGTCGGTCACCGTGTCGACGGAGTGGCCGCTGCGGCGGATGCCGCTCGTCCCCAGCAGCAGCAGGTCGGCGCGCAGCTGGCGCAGGCTCTCCTCCGTCAGGTAGCCCACGAGGGAACGGTGGGCCGGCCGCACCTGGCCGCCCAGCAGCACGAGGTCGACGACGGGGTCCTCGCACAGCTCGGCGTAGACGGCGAGGTTGCGCGTGACGACCGTGATGGGGCGTCCGTGCAGGTACCGGGCGACCCGGCCGACCGTCGTCCCGATGTCCAGGAGCACCGACTGGCCGTCCTTGACCCGGGCGGCCGCCGCACGGGCGATCGCCTCCTTGGGTTCTGCCTGCCGGTCGACGAGGTCGGCGTAGACGTCGTCGCGCACGTCGACGGGGCGGGCGCCGCCGTGGACGCGTTTGAGCAGACCCGCGTCGTCGAGCTTGACCAGGTCGCGCCGGATCGTGGCCTCGGACAGCCCCAGGCGCTCGACCAGCTCGGCGACCGCCACGGGCCCCTTCAGGCGGACGACCTCGACGATGGCCTCGCGCCGCTCCTTTGCTTGCACGATCGACAGAATACCTTGCGCGTTCGCGCATCTGGCAAGTAGCGTTCGCGCAACAAGCCCAGCGCTGGCTGCCGAGGATGACTGAACGGTCACGGCGCCCGGATGTCGAGAAAGGTCTCGCCATGAACCTGTCCCGTCGCAACCTCCTCCTTGGTTCGGGGCTGGCTGCCCTGGGAGCCGGGGCACTGTCCGCCTGCTCCACGAGCGCCGGCGGATCCGGAGGCAGCGGAGGCGGCTCCTCGAGCGGCCTCGCCCTCTGGTACTGGAACGGCGGTCTCAGCGACAAGGTCGTCGAGGCGTCCAAGACGCAGTTCCCCAAGGACGACATCAAGCCCAACAAGGTCGGCGGCGACTTCAAGCAGAAGCTGCAGACCACCCTCACCGGCGGGTCCTTCATCCCGCAGATCACCGGCGTCAAGGGCGAGGACATGCCCTTCTTCCGCTCCGTGGCGGACAAGTTCACCGACCTCAACGAGTTCGGCGCCAAGGACATCGCGGCGACGCAGCTGGCCTGGAAGTGGGCCGAGGCGCAGACCTCGGACGGCAAGCAGCTCGGTTTCCCGATCGACATCGGCCCGACCGCCACGTTCTACCGCGCCGACATCCTCGAGCAGGCCGGGCTGACGTCCGACCCGACGGCCGTCGCCGCGGCGACCACCACCTGGGACGACTACTACGCCTTCGGCCAGGAACTGCACGGCAAGGTCCCGGCCAGCTTCCCGGTCCCCTCGCTCGCGACGGTCTTCCAGATCATCGTCGGCCAGCTGAGCAACCGCTTCGTCTCGAAGGACAACACCTTCACCGGCGGCAGCGACGAGATGAAGCAGGCCTGGGACACCACGGTCAAGGCGCAGGCGCTCGGCATCAACGCCAACGCCGGGCAGAACCTCGGCCCCGCCCTCGCGGCCGGCACCATCGCCATGGACCTCGGCGCCGCCTGGCACGCCCTCGACATCTCCGACGCCGCGCCGGAGACCAAGGGCAAGTGGCGCATCGCGAACAACCCGGTCAAGCCCACGAACTTCGGTGGGTCCTTCCTGACGATCCCGTCGGCGACCAAGGACAAGCAGGCCGCCTTCGACGTCATCAAGTGGATCCTGAGCACCGACAACCAGGGTCAGGCCTTCACGGACGCGACGATCTTCCCGGCCGACCCCGCGGCCTGGAAGCTGCCCGCCCTCACCGGTGGCGACGAGTTCTTCGGTGGCCAGAAGACCATCGACATCTTCGGCCCCGCCGGCGAGAAGGTCCCCGAGCAGTACGTCGCGGCGTCCGACTCCGCCGTGTCCGCCGCGTTCTACAACGAGCTGACGAACGTCGAGGCCAACGGCAAGAACCCCGACCAGGCCTGGACCGACGCCGTCGCCGCCGCGAAGGACATCGCCTCGCGCCAGGGCGTGAAGTGAGCTCGGCCAGCCTCGACCGAGGGTTCCGGCGCAGCAGGTCGCGACCCCCGGGTCAGAAGCCGGCCGTGACCGGAGCCAGGAGGAACCCCCTGCGGTTCTGGCCGCAGTACATGGCCGTCAGTCCCTTCTTCCTGCTCTTCGCGGCGTTCGGGCTGTTCCCCCTGGTGTTCTCGGCGTGGCTGGCCTTCCACCGGTGGGACGGGATCAGCCCGGTCACGTTCGCCGGGTTCGACCAGTTCCGGTTCCTGCTGGCGGACGCGACGTTCCGCAAGGCCGTCGTCAACACCATCATCATCTGGATCATGGCCACCGTGCCCATGCTCTTCATGTCGCTGGGCCTGGCGTCGATGCTGAACTCGGTCAAGCGGTTCAAGACCTTCTACCAGGTGGTCCTGTTCCTGCCGAGCGTCACCTCGATCGTCGCGGTCGTCATCTTCTTCAAGGCGATCTTCGACAACCAGGTCGGCGTCGTGAACCAGGTGCTCGAGGCGGTCGGCCTGTCGGGCGTCCAGTGGCTCAACGGCTACTGGACCATCAAGATCGTCCTGGCCGTCATCATGACCTGGCAGTGGGTCGGCTACAACGCCATCATCTACTACGCCGGTCTGCAGGCGATCTCCGGTGAGGTCTACGAGGCGGCCAAGATCGACGGCGCCGGCGTCCTGCGCACCTTCTGGTCCATCACCGTCCCGCTGCTGCGCCCCGTCATCATCTTCACCGTCGTCGTCTCGACGATCGGTGGGATGCAGACCTTCGCCGAACCGCAGGTCCTCTTCGGGTCGAACGCCTCGATCAACCCGAACAGCGGTGGCCCCGGTCAGGCCGGTCTCACGATGGTCCTGTACTTCTACCAACAGGCCTTCAACAACAACAACTACGGCTACGGCGCCGCCATCGCCTACGGCGTGTTCGCCATCGTCGCCGTGTTCACCCTCATCAACTGGCGGATCACCGCCCGTGCGGAGAAGTGACCGACATGGCTGCTGAGAACACGGCGACGCTCGCCCGCAAGGGGTCCTCCCGGCCGGCCCAGGCCCTCAACGGCAAGGGGGTGCGCAGCGCGTCCCGGTGGGCGCACCTGCCGCTGGTGCTCGCCACCCTCCTGCTCCTCTTCCCGTTCTACTGGACCGTGGTCATGGCCACGAACACGAACGCGGACTACTACGCGACCCCGCCCAAGGTCGTCCCGGGCACGCACCTGCTGGAGAACATCGGCTCGGTGCTGACGAGCATCAACTTCTTCGGCTCGATGGCCAACACGGCCATCGTGGCCGTCTCGGTGACGGTGCTCGTCCTGTTCTTCGACTCCCTCGCGGCGTTCGCCTTCGCCAAGTACGAGTTCCCGGGCAAGAAGTTCCTCTTCGGCCTCATGCTGGCGTTCTTCATGGTCCCGGCCCAGCTGTCGACCGTCCCGCAGTTCATCACCATGATCAACCTGGGGTGGGTCGGCACCCTGCAGGCGCTCATCGTGCCCGCGGCCGCGAACGCCTTCGGCATCTTCTGGATGCGCCAGTACATCTCGACGTCGATCCCGGACGAGATCCTGGACGCCGCCGTCATGGACGGGTGCGGGTTCTTCCGCCAGTACTTCCTCGTCGTGCTCCCGGTCATCCGGCCGGGTCTGGCGTTCCTGGGGATCTACACGTTCGTCCAGGCGTGGAACGACTACGTCTGGCCGCTCATCGTCCTCATCAACCCGGACATGCTGACCCTGCAGGTGGCGCTGTCGCAGCTGAACGTCAGCCGCGGCACGGACTACGCCGTCGTCATGGCGGGTGCGGTGCTGGCGATCATCCCGCTCGTCGCGGTCTTCCTGGTCTTCTCCAAGCAGTTCGTCGCCGACTCGGTCAAGGGCGCGGTCCGCTGATGGCGCGGACCGTCGTGCGGGCCGCGCGCCCGGAGGAACGCCCGGCGGCCGAGGCCCTCGTGGGGGCCGCGTTCTCCGCCGAACCCCCGGCGCCACGGCCCGCCGACGGTTCCGAAGACTGGTCCGACCACCTCCCCAGGGTCGCGGTGGACGAGGAGTCCGAGCGGGTCCTGGCCACCTCCGTCGTGCGGTTGTGCGGGCAGTGGTGGGGCGGTCGCCGCGTCCCGGCGGCCGCCCTGGCCGGGGTGGCGGTCGACGCCACCGCCCGCGGTCACGGCGTCGGGCGCGCGCTCGTCGCCGACACCTTCGCTGCGGCCCGGGAGGCCGGGGCGCTCGTCGTCGCCCTCATCCCCTCCACCCACGCCTTCTACCGCAAGGCCGGCTGCGGGATCGCCGGCCGCCGCTCGGTCTACGCGGTCGGCACCCACGACCTGCGCGACCTGCCGCGCGACCGGTCGCTGAGCTACCGCGCGGCGACGCCGCAGGACGCACCGCGCGTCGCCGAGCTCGTCGCCGCCCACGCCACCCGCACGAACGGCGTCCTCGACCACGACCGGGGCACCGGGTCCGCGGTCCAGTACGTCGCGGAACGCGACGGTGCCGTCGTCGGCTGGTGCGCCCTCGGGCGTCGCCCGGTCCGCCCGGGGCACGGCGGGAACTACGCCGTCACCGTGCTCGACCTCGTCGGCGCCGACCCCGCAGCGGAGTTCGGGTTGTGGCGCGACCTCGCCGCCGACGAACCCAGCGCCCGCGAGGTCCACACCCTCGTCCGGCCCGGTGGACTGCTCGAGCAGCACCTGCCCCGGCAGACCGACGTGGTCGAGGACTCCACCTGGATGCTCGGGCTCCTCGACGTCCCCGCAGCGCTCGCGGCGCGCGGGTACCCGCACGGCGTGGCGGGTCGGGTCGTCCTCGACGTCACCGGGCACGGTGTCCTGACGCTCGACGTCGCGGCCGGCGTCGCCCGCGTCACGGACGGCGGCACCCCGACCGTGCAGCTCGGCCCGGCCGACCTCGCGTCCCTCTACGCCGGTCACCTCGACCCCGTCACCGCCCGCCACACCGGTGCGCTGCACGGCGAGGACGACGCCGTCGGCCTGCTGCGCACGTTCTTCGCCGGACCGCCCGCGGTCCTCGACCGTCCCTTCTGAACCACGTCCACGAAGAGAGAACACCCGTGACCCTGCGCTGGGGAGTCCTCGGACTCGGCACCATCAGCCGCGCGATCCACCTGCCGCTCATCGCCCGGTTGCCCGGGCACGAGCTCGCGGCCGTCGCCGACCTCGACCCCGAGCGGTGCGCCGAACTGGCCACCGCGTACGGCGCCCGGGCGCTCACCCCGGAGGAGCTGTTCGCCGCCGACGACGTCGACGCCGTCCTCGTCGCGACGCCGGGCCGGCACGCCGCGCACGCCGTCACCGCCCTGCGGGCCGGCAAGCACGTCCTGGCGGAGAAGCCGTTCGCGCTGTCGGCCGAGGAGGTCCGCGAGGCCATCGCCGTGGCGCGCCACACGGGGCTGCACCTGCAGGTCGGCTACATGAAGGTGCACGACCGGTCCGTCGAGGTCGTCCAGGAGGCGTTGGCCGGTCTCGGCGAGGTCCGCCTCGTCCAGATCAGCGTTCGGCACCCCGTCGACGCCCCGCAGGTCGAGCACCTGCGGATGCTGCCGCCGGGGCCGCTGCCCGCCGCGGCCGTCCCGCTCGTGGCCGCCGACGACGCCGCGGAGAACCTCGCCCTCGACGCCTCCGTCGGCGCCGACACGGCCCCGCAGCTGCGCCGGCTGTTCCGCTCGGTCCTGTGCGGATCCGTCGTCCACGAGCTGTCGCTGCTGCGCGGTCTGGGGTTCGGGTCGCCGGACGTCGACCACGTCGACCTCCTCGCGTGGGACGGCCTGGCGCCGCCGACCGTCTTCGCCACGGGCCGCCTCGCGGGCCACGCCCGGTTCGTCCTGGACTGGGCGTGGACCCCGGACCGGCCCGACTACACCGAGACCGTGCGGATCACCACGACGGCCGGTGAGGTCGTCGTCGACGTCGCCCCGCCGTACCGCCTCGACGCGACGAGCCAGGTCACCGTCACGGGCCCGACCGGGACGCACCGTCCGCCCGCCGGGGCCGACGGCGCGTTCCAGCGCCAGCTCGAGGCCTTCGCCTCCGCCGTCGGCGGCTCCGCGCCCCACCCGGACTCGGCGCCCGAAGGTGCCCTGCACGACCTCGCCGTCCTGCAGCGCATCGTGGAGCTGGCCCGGTGACCGGCCCGGGCACGGGGCACTGGATCGCCGGTGCCCCGGTGAGCTTCGGCGTGTGGGGTCCGCACGCGGGCGCCCCCGACGGGGACGGCGACGCCATCCTCGGAACGCTGGCCTCCCAGGGGTACACCGGCAGCGAACTCGGCGACACCGGGTTCCTCGGCGACCCCGGCCAGACCGCGACCGTGTTCGCCGCGCACGGTCTGGCGCCGGCCGGCGTGTACGTCGGTCTCCCGCTGGCGCAGGGGGAGTGGAGTGCGCAGGGCCGCGCGGGTTTCGAACTGACGTGCCGCACGCTGCGCGCCGTCGTCGACCGCCACGCCCTCGGCACCGCGTCGTCCGGTGCGCCGGCGGCGCGGATCGTCCTCGCCGACGACGGCGCCCCGGGCCTGGCCGCGCCCCGGGACCCGGCCGACGAGTCCTCGGGGCTGGACGCCGCGGCCTGGGCGAAGGCCGTCGACCTGCTGGCCGAGGCCGTCGCCGTCGCGGCCGACCACGGGCTCGCGACGACGTACCACCCGCACCTCGGCACGTACGTGGAGTCGACGTGGGAGGTCGACCGCCTCCTCGCCACGACGCCGCTGACCGTCACCCTCGACACCGGTCACGCCCTGCTCGCCGGGACCGACCCCGTCGAGGCCGCCGTCCGCTGGGCGGACCGGATCGACCACGTCCACGTCAAGGACGTGCGGCTCGCCCCCCTGCAGGAGGCGCGGCAGGCCGGGCCCGCGTCGTTGCGGGACTGGTGGGCCGCGGCGAACGTGCCGCTCGGACGGGGGGACGTCGACCTCGCCGGTGTGGTGGACGCGTTGCGCCGCACCGGGTACGCGGGGTGGCTCGTCGTGGAGCAGGACGCCGCCCCGCACGGCGGGCCCCAGCTGGCGCAGTTCGCGGCCGACCAGGAGCACAACCTCCGGGTGCTGCGCGGGTTGCTCGGCGACGACTGAGAACCGAGCAGGACCGACCTCGCACGGCCTCGTTCGGACCTCAGTCGTTCTGGGCGGTCCAGGCGGCGTGCAAACGCGAGTAGGGCCCGCCCGCGTGGGCGAGTTCCGTCGCAGGCCCCACCTCGACGACGTGACCGGAGTCCACGACGACGACCGTGTCGGCGGCCTCGGCCGTCGACAGCCGGTGGGCGATGGCCACCGAGGTGCGTCCGCTGAGGACTCCTTCGAGCGCCCGCTGCAGGCGGACCTCCGTCGCCGGGTCCACCGACGACGTCGCCTCGTCCAGGACGAGCAGGTCCGGGTCCGCGAGGTGGGCGCGGGCGAGGGCCACGAGCTGGCGTTCCCCGGCGGAGAGCCGTTCCCCGCGCTGACCCACCGGCGTGGCCAGCTCCTCGGGCAACCCCTCCAGCCACGCCGTCAGCCCGAGGTCGGCGAACGCCTCCCGGACGTCGGCGTCGGTCGCGCCCGGGCGGCCGCGGCGGACGTTGTCGCCGACGGTCGTGTCGAAGAGGAAACCCTCCTGCGGGACGGCGACCACGCGGCGGTGGAGTTCGGCCGACGGCAGGTCGCGCGCGTCGACCCCGGACAGGAGCACGCGGCCCTCGACCGGGTCGACGAGGCGCGTGATGAGCCGCGACAGCGTCGTCTTCCCCGACCCCGTCTCCCCGACGACCGCCGTGCGTGAACCGGCGGGGAAGTGCAGCGTCACCCCGGACAGCACGACCGAGACCGACCCCGGGTAGGAGTACGCGACGTCCTGGACGCGGACGTCGACCGGGCCGTGGGGCAGGGCGCGGGGTTCGCGGGGTTCGGGCACCGCCACGGGGGTGTCGATGAGGTCGACGACGCGGCGCCACCCGGCGAGGGCGTTCTGCAGTTCGTTGAGGACCTCGGTCGCGGCCTGCACCGGCCCGACCCACAACTGCGCCAGGAACAGGAACGCCAGCAGCTTGCCGAGGGTGATGTCCCCGTCGAGACCGAGCAGGGTCCCGACGACGATGACGAGCGCCACGACCAACCCGGAGACGAACACCCCGGAGGAGAACGTCACGGCCGTCGCGGTCTGCGCCTTCACGGCCTGCTTGCGGTGCGCCTCGATGGCGCCGTCGATCCGCTGCCAGGAGCGTTCGGACGCGGCGTGCGCACGGATGACGTCCGCCCCCACGACGGTCTCGGACACCGCGGCGAGCAGGTCGCCCATGCGCACGCGGACGGCCTTGTAGGCGCGGGTCACCGGGCGCTGCAACCGTTGCCGCGCCAGCACGAGCGGGACGAAGCACCCGAGGACGACGAGGGCGAGCTGCCAGGAGTAGGCGAACATCAGCGCCGTCGCGAGCAGGACCTGCCCCGCCGAGAGCACCAGGACGAGCATCCCGGTCTGCAGGAACGTCGAGATCGTGTCGACGTCGCTCGTCACGCGGCTGACGAGGGAACCCCGGCGCTCGCCGCTCTGGGTGAGGACGGCGAGGTCGTGCACGTGCCGGAACGCGCGCACCCGCAGGCTCGCCAGGCCCGCCTCGGTGGCACGGAACAACCGGACGTTGACGATCCAGGCCGTGCCCGCCGTCACGAGGACGACCAGCGCGGCGACCGAGCACAGCAGGACGATCCGCCCGACGTCGGGGCCGCCGTCGGCCTGCACCCCGGTGTCGATCGTCTGCTGGACGGCGACGGGGACGGCGAGCTTGCCGAGCGTCGTCGCGGCCGCGATGGCGAGCGTGACGCCGATGCCCTCGGCGAACTCGGGGGTGAGTTCCCGGGCGCGGGCGACGACACCGCGCTCGACCGTGCTGGTCTGGACGCTGCTGGTCTGGACGCTCACGCGACCCCCTCCTCGGCGGCGCGTTCGGCGGTGGCCCGGTCCGCGGCGGCGCGGGCGTAGGCGGTGACGAGGTCGCGGTACCCCGCGTCGCGGGCGGCGACCTCGGCGGCCGGTCCCCGGTCGACGACGCGGCCGTGGTCGAGGTGGACGACCTCGTCGGCGAGGGCGATGGTGGCGGGCCGGTAGGCGACGACCACGACGGTCGTCCCGCTGCCGGACTCCTCCAGGCCGTCGAGGACGGCGCGTTCGACGGCCGGGTCCAGCGCGCTCGTCGCGTCGTCGAGGACGAGCAGCCGGGGTCGGCGGACGAGTGCGCGGGCCAGCGCGAGGCGCTGCCGCTGACCGCCCGACAGCGTGGATCCCCGTTCGCCGACGAGTTCGTCGAGGCCGTGGGGGAGCGCGGCGACGAAACCGTCGGCGCGGGCCAGGCGCAGCGCGTGCCACACCTCGTCGTCGGACACCTCCAGGCCGAGGGCGACGTTGCCGCGGATCGAGTCGTCGAAGACGAACGTCGACTGCGGGACGAGCGCGGCGGCCCCGGCGACCTGTCCCTCGGCGAGGCGGCGGACGTCGACGCCGTCGAGGAGCACGTCACCGGAGGTCGGGTCGACGAGGCGGACGAGCAGGCCGGCGAGCGTCGACTTGCCCGACCCCGTGCCCCCGACGACGGCGACGGTCGTGCCCGCGGTGACGTCGAGGGTGACGTCGGTCAGCACGGGCGCGGGTTCGGGGTGGGTCACCCCGGGGTCGGCCAGCGGGTCCGGCGCGGGGGCGGGGTGCCGGTAGGACAGGCCCGTGGTCGTGACGGTGAGCGGGCCGCCGGCCGGGGCGGGGTGCGTGCCCCACTCCGTGCGGGCCTCCTCCTGCAGCACGTCCTGCACGCGGGTGTTCCCGGCGACCGTGCGGGGCAGGTCGCCCAGCAACCACCCGAAGGAGCGGACCGGGAACGCCAGCAGGCTCAGCAGGTAGGCGACCTGCACGAGGTCGCCGACGTCGGTGGCGCCGGAAGCCACCCGCGCCGACCCGACGACGAGCACGAGCAGCGTGCCGAGGGAGGGCAGGGCCTCGATGACCGGGTCGAAGGCGCCGCGCGTGCGGCCGGCGGCGACGTTGGCGTCGCGCAGGCGTTCGGCGTCGGCGCGGAACCGGGTGACCTCCTCTTCGGCCAGGCCGAGGGTCTTGACGACGAGCGCGCCCTCGAAGCTCTCGTGGGCCGTCGCGGACACCTCGCCGCGCAACCGCTGCACGGCGACGACGAGGGGGGACATGCGGCGCTGGTAGACGATGTTCGAGGCGAGCAGCGCGGGCACGACGAGCAACCCGACGGCGGCCAGGACCGGGTCCGCGGCGACCATCGCGATCCCGGCGAACAGGATGAGCACGGCGGTGCCGAGCGCGAACGGCAGGACCATCGTCGCCTGCCAGGTCGCCTCGACGTCGGAACTCGCCGTGGCCAGCAACCGGCCCGCGGGGTGGGCGTGGTGCCACGTGAGCGGCAGGTCCAGGTACCGGCGGGCCAGCAGACGGCGGTACCGCGCCTGGAGCGCGAACGTGAACGCGCCGCCGAAGATCCGACGCAGCAGCACACCGCCGACGAGCACGACGGTGACGGCCATGAGCGTCGCGCCGGCGAGCCACACGTCGCGGACCCCGACCGACCCCGACCCCGTGACGGCGGGGACGACGACGTCGCTCGTCACCCGGCCGACGAGGAAACCCGAGGCCGCGTTGCCGACGCCGTAGATCACCGAGCCGATGATCGCGATGCGGAAGGGGCGGGGCTCTTCGCGGACTCCGCGGGCCAGTGTTCGCACGCCGTCGAGGAACGTTCCACTCACTGCCTGAGCCTTTCACAGGGAAAGCGCTTCCGCCCCGTGGTGGTGTCCCCGGGACGCCACGCGGAGGGCGGGAAAAGATCTAGACATGACCTCTTGACCGTCGATCGTGCACGATCTACGGTCGATGACACCACGAACCGCTCGACGAGGAGCAGGCGCCGACGGCGGCGCCGGAGGAGGTGACGACCGTGCCGCACCCCGCAGGACCCCCGGACTGGATCCCGACCACCGTCAGGAGGGCTGTCTACGATGACGCTCGTGGACCAGACGAGGACCCGTCGTGCACCGGCGCCCAGCCGCCAGATGCTCGCCGACCACGTCTACGACGCCGTGCTCGACCTCCTCATCGACGGGGAACTGAAAGCCGGTGCGGCACTGGGGATCGACGGTCTCGCGCGGGAGTTCGGGGTGTCCCAGACCCCCGTCCGCGAGGCGCTGGCCCGGCTGGAGTCCACCGGACTCGTGCGGCGCACCGCGCTCAAGGGCTACCGGGTGGCGCCCGTGGCGACCCCCGAGGAACTCGTCCGTCTCATGCAGGCCCGGCTCGTCCTCGAACCGGCGCTCGCCGAGATGGCGGCCGGCCGCCTCACCCCGCAGGTCCTCGCCGACCTCGACCGGGCCGTCCACGACCTCGCGACCGCACCGCTGGGGCCGTCGTTCCACGAGTTCCGCCAGTACTGGGAGGCGGACGAACGCTTCCACCGCATCATCGCCGCCGCGACGGGCAACGAGTTCCTGCTCTCGGCCTACCAGGCCCTCGGCGGCCAGATCCAGCGCTTCCGCCTCTTCGGCGGCGGGGGCGTCACCGACTCCGACCACTGCGTCGCCGAGCACACCCGCGTCCTCGACGGCCTGCGCACCGGGGACCCGGCCACGGCCCGCGCGGCCATGGCCGCCCACATCACCGAGGCGCGCGACCGCGCCCTCGGGGCGTACGACGCCCCCGCCTGAACACCCCCGCCTGACCACCCCGCCTGAAGACCCCCAGCCGTCACGCGGCTGCACCCTGCCCTGGAGGGCCTACCATGAGCACCAGCACCGCTCACAACCCCGGTCTGTCGACCGACGATCACAACCCCGGTCTGTCGACCGACACCAACCACTTCCCCCGCTCGGCACCGAGCGACCCGACCGCCCCGCACGTGGAGTCCGCCACCGTCGTCGTCGACGCGGGCAGCGACCGGGGTCCGCTGACCCGGCTCTGGGAGAGCATCGGGTACGACGAGATCAACTGGACGTACACGCCGACCGGCCGGTCCCTCCTGAACACCTTCGGGGAGTTCTCACCGCGGCCCTTCCTCGTCCGGCCGCACTACGTGTTCTGCTCCGGGACGGGTTTCGGGCTGCCGCACTGGGGCAACGGGAACGTCTACCACGAGGACGCGGACGGGAACCCGTACTACGACTTCACCATCGCCGACCAGGCGTACGACGCCATCGTCGAGGCCGGCCACCACGTGCTCATGGAGATCGCGTTCACCCCGCGCGACCTCCTGCCGCCGGAGGCCGAGGAGCTGACCGTCGTCCCGAGCCCCACCGTCTACAGCAACTACGAGGCCGGTGCCTGGGCGTACCCGCCGAAGGACTACGAGAAGTGGCGCGGCCTCGTCGCCGCCCACGTGCAGCACTGCGTCGAGCGGTACGGCGTCGCCGAGGTCCGCGAGTGGCTCTTCGAGCTCTGGAACGAGCCGGACATCTTCTACTGGAAGGGCACACCCGAACAGTTCTGCGACCTGTACCGCGTCACGGCCGAGGCCGTCCGCAGCGTCCTCCCGGACGCGAAGGTCGGCGGACCCGCAGTGACGGGCGGCGGCGTGGAGTTCCTCCGCACGTTCCTCACGTACACCTCCGAGCACGACGTGCCGCTCGACTTCGTCTCGTTCCACACCAAGGGGTCGGCCTTCACCCCCTGGCGGGTGTACGGCCCCACCGGCGGACCGGCCCCGGAGAAGCAGAACCCCTCGACGCACAAGATGCTCTACGAGATCCGCCGCCTGCAGCGCGTCGTCGCGGAGTTCCCGCAGTACCACGGCCTGCCCGCCATCGTCGACGAGTGCGACGCCGGTGTCCCCGCGCACTACAGCGTCTACGACAACGCCAACTTCCAGTTCCAGAACACCGAGTACTACCCGGTGTTCCAGGTGAAGCTGTTCAAGAAGATCCTGGACCTCAACGAGACCGAGACCGTGACGGTCGAGCAGGCAACGTCCTGGAGCTTCTACTTCGAGGGCGAGCGGTACTTCGAGGGGACGCGGGCCTTCCTCACGGCCGGCGGTGTCGAAAAACCGCTGCTCAACGCCTACCGCATGGTGTCCCGCCTCGGCGGCCGCCGGCTGACAGCGACGTCGGACGCCATGAGCCCCGTCGAGGACCTCGACGCCGGTGACGGCCGCAGCATGCGCGAGGAGGTCGACGCGCTGGCCTCGGCCGACGCGGCGGGCCGCGTGAGCGTCGTCGTCTGGCGGCACACCGACGACCAGTACCACGAGGACACCCGGGCGACCCCCGTCGCGCTGCGCGTGGAGAACCTGCCCGACGGGACGTACTCGCTGCACCACCAGCGCATCGACGCCACCCACAGCAACGCCCACACGGTGTGGACGGAGCTCGGCAGCCCGCAGGACCCGACGCCCGGGCAGCTCGCCGCGGTGAAGGCCCGGCAGGGCCTGGAGGACCTCGAACCCGTCCGCAACGTCACGGTGAGCGGCGGGACCTTCGCCACCACCGTCGACCTGCCACTGCCGTCGGTGTCGCTGCTCGTGCTGGAACCGCGGTGACCGCCCCGGAGCTGGACGCCGTCCGGCTGCTCGACGGCGTCGCCGTCCCGCAGCTCGGGGTCGGGGTGTTCCAGGTTCCGCCGGACGACGCCCAGCGCGTCGTCGAGGACGCCCTCGACCTCGGCTACCGGCACGTCGACACCGCTGCCGCCTACGTCAACGAGGCGGGGGTCGGCGCGGCGCTGGCGGCCAGCGGGTTGCCCCGCGAGGACGTGTTCGTCACGTCCAAGCTGCGCAACGGCGACCAGGGGTACGACTCCACCCTGCGCGCCTACGACGACACGTGCGCCCGGCTGGGTCTGGAGCACCTCGACCTCTACCTCGTGCACTGGCCGAACCCGGCGGCCGGGCGGTACGCCGACAGCTGGCGCGCCCTGCAGCGGCTGCACGCCGAGGGGCGGGTCCGGGCGGTGGGGGTCTCGAACTTCCTCGTCGAGCACCTCGACGCCCTGGACGGGGTCCCGGCGGTCAACCAGGTCGAACTGCACCCCACCTACCAGCAGCGCGACCTCGTGGCCGCCTGCCGGGACCGCGGGATCGTCGTCGAGGCGTACTCCCCGCTCGGGCAGGGCGCCGACCTCGCCGACCCGGTCGTCGTCGGCCTCGCCGACGCCCACGGCGTCACCCCGGCCCAGGTGGTGCTGGCCTGGCACCTGCAGTCCGGGCACGTCGTCATCCCCAAGTCCAGCCGCCGTGAGCGGCTGGCCGAGAACCTGGCCGCCGCCGAACTGGTCCTCACGCAGGACGAGCTGGCCGCGGTGACCGCGCTGGACCGCGGCCACCGGACCGGCGGCGACCCGGCCACCTTCTCGCTCAGCCAGATCCGGTAGGGAGGGAACCCTCGATGGCGAGAACGATCAGCCCACCCCCGGCCGTGGCTCCCACGGAGCTCGCGACCACCGGACGCCGCCCCCGCGGGGTCGACACCCGGCGCCAGACGATCTGGATCTGGGCGTTCCTGACCCCGACGATCGTCCTCTACGGCCTGTACACGCTGTACCCGATCGTGGCCAGCTACTGGTACTCGCTCGTGGAGTGGAACGGGTTCTCCTCCAGCCAGCGCTTCGTCGGGATCAGCAACTACCAGGCCGTCCTGGCCGACCCGGCGTTCTGGTCGTCGGTGAAGATCACGCTGGTCTTCATGCTCCTGGTGGCCCCGGCCCGCATCCTGTTGAGCCTGTTGCTGGCCATGCTGCTCAACTCGCCGAAGCTGCCGTTGCGGAACGTCTTCCGGACGGTGTACTTCCTCCCCGTGGTCACGACGACAGCCATCGTCGGGGTCGTCATGCAGTTCGTCTTCGACCCCGCCAGCGGCCCGTTCACGGCCTTCCTCAAGGCGCTGGGCTCCGACGCCGGCATCGACTTCCTCGGCGACTCCGGCACGGCGCTGGTGACGGCTGCCGCGGTGTACGTGTGGAAGTTCTTCGGGATCACGATGGTCTACTGGCTCGCCGCCCTGCAGACCATCCCGAACGAGCTCTACGAGGCCGCCCGCATCGACGGGGCCGGGTCGTTCCACATCTTCCGGTACGTCTCGCTGCCGCTGCTCACGCCGTTCCTGCTCATCATCACCGTGCTCACCGTCGAGGACACCTTCCACGCCTTCGACCTCATGCAGACCATGACCGGCGGTGGGCCCTTCTTCTCCACCGAGATCATCGAGATCTACATCTACCGCTGGGCGTTCAGCGCCTCGATCCCCCAGCTCGGGTTCGCCTCCGCGGCCGCCGTCCTCTTCGGGCTGTTCGTCATGCTCGTCGGCGCCCTGCAGGCCTGGGCCCTCGTCGTGGCCCGTCGCAGCCGGAAGGAGCTCTCGTGACCACGCTCACCCGGTCTGCCCGGCCCTCCTCACCGCCGGCGGAGTCGTTCGGCCACCGGATCGCCCGCCGTGCCCCCTGGTGGGGGGTGCTGCTCCTGCTCGCCGTCCTCGCCCTCGTCTGGGTCTACCCCTTCGTGTGGATGGTGTCCGCCTCCCTCAAGAGCTCGCTGGAGGTGTTCACGGCCGGGTTGAAGCTCGTGCCGGAGGACTTCGCCTGGGAGAACTACTCCCGGGCCTGGACCGACGCGAACTTCGGTCGGTACATGGTCAACACGGTGGTCCTCACGGTCTCCACGGTCGTCATCGTCGTCGTCCGCTGCGCGCTCGCCGGTTACGTCCTGGGTCGCTACGCGTTCCGCGGGCAGAAGGCCATCGTGGGGGTGCTCGTGGCGACGCTCTTCGTCCCCACGGGGTACACGATCATCCCCATCGTCAAGCTCTCGATGGAGCTGGGGCTGCTGAACTCCCTCACGGGGATGGTGCTGGCCCTGTCGGGGGCGGCCAACGTCTCGGCCATCCTCATCTACGCGGGGTACTTCCGGCAGCTCCCCAAGGAGCTGGAGGAGGCCGCGACCGTCGACGGGGCGGGTTTCGGGCGGGTGTTCTTCCAGATCATGCTGCCGCTGTCGATGCCCGTCACGGCCACCGTCGCCCTGCTGACGTTCCTCTCCACCTGGAACGCGTTCTTCCTGCCCCTGGTCTTCTCCTTCAGCGACCCGGACCTGCGGACCCTGTCCGTCGGGATGCAGGCCTTCGTCGGGGAGAACGCCACGGACTGGTCCGGGATGGCCGCCGCCGGTGTCATCTCGATCCTGCCGATCGTCGCGCTGTTCCTCTTCCTCCAGCGGTACTTCGTCGAAGGCATCGCCGGAGCCGTCAAGTCCTGACCCCCAGCGTCACCCCGCGCACCACGAACCCCGCACGACCACTCTCGACGAGGAGAAACGTCATGCCCCAGATCTCGCGCCGCTCACTGCTCGCCGGTGGCGGCGGCCTGTCCACCCTCGCTCTGCTCACCGCCTGCGGCGGCAGCAGCGGCGCCGGTCCCGGCGCCACCGTGTCCCTGCGGTGGTGGGATCACTTCAGCGCCCTGCAGAAGTTCCACGCGGAGTGGGCGAAGACCCAGTCGCAGGCACTCGGCGTCGCCATCGAGTACACGTACAACGACGTCAGTCGCTCCACCGAGGCGCTGCAGCTGGCGAACCAGTCCAAGCAGCTGCCGGACGTCTACAGCAACGTCGTCGGACTGCCCCTGCCCGCCCTCGTCGCCGAGGGATGGGTCCACGAGATCGCCCTGCCGGCGGAGGCGAAGGCGGCGCTCCCCGAGGGCGCCTACACCGAGGGCATCACGACGATCGACGGCAAGCTGTACGGCCTGCCCCTCTTCAGCTACCAGCAGTACGCCGCGGCCCAGTGGTTCAACGTCGACATCGTCTCCGACGCGGGACTCGACCCCGACGCCCCGCCCGCCTCCTACGACGAGTACCGGGCGAACCTGCAGAAGATCAAGGCGAAGGGGGGCGACGCCGCGCCCATGGTGCTCGCCCTGGGTGGGGTCGCGCGGATGCGGGAGCAGATCGACGACCTCGCCCAGGCCGCCGGCTTCCCCGGGTTCCAGGGCCAGAAGTACACGACGGGGGAGTTCGCGTACGACGACGACACCTACGTGAACGCCATCGAGTTCTGGAAGGAGCTCAACGGGTCCGGGCTCATCCTCGCCGGCAGCGGCAGCCTGACGGTCGCCGACGCCCGCACCCGATGGGCCTCGGGCGTCGCCGGGTACTTCCCCGACGGGCCGTGGTGCGCGGGCGGGGCCAAGAACGTCGTCCCGACCTTCGTCGAGAAGATGGGCGTCGGCCCCATCCTCACCCCCGACGGGACGGCTCCCACGACCTACCGCGGGACCCCGCCGTCGCAGTTCTTCATCGCGGGGAACACGAAGAACCCCGAGCAGGCCACGGCGGTCATCGCCTCGATGACGACGACGGACTACCAGAAGGGGCTGGCGGCAGGCATGGACCAGCCGCCGTTCGACCTGTCGGTCGTGGAGTCGGCGGACGTCATCGCCCCGTACAAGAAGCTCTGCGGGTGGTTCGCCGACACGGTGAAGCGGGCGCCGGAACCCGTCGTCCGCAACCCGCAGGTCGCCAAGGTGCAGGCCGCGCAGAAACCCGTCAGCCCGCACCTCGGCGACATCGTCCAGGGCTACCTCGGCGGCGACGTCAAGGACCTCAAGGGCGCCCTGCGGGACCTCAGCGCCCGCTCGAACGCGGACCGCGACCAGGCCGTCGCCGCGGCCACGTCGGCCGGGGCACAGGTGTCCCTGGCGGACTACGCGTTCCCCGACTGGCAGCCGGGGCAGGACTGGATCCGTCCGGCCTGACGGGAGCCCGGCTCAGGAGGGGGAGAAGACGGCGCGCAGGCAGCCGTCCTCCTTCTCCTTGAAGATCCGGTACCCCTCGACCGCGTCCTCCAACGGCATTCGGTGGGTCGCGAGGAACGAGGTCTGCAACTCCCCCTCGGCCAGGTGGTGCAGCAGGCGCGGGACGTACCGCTGCCCGTGCTGCTGCGCCGCCCGGATCGTCAGCCCCTTGTTGAGGACCACGCCCGTGGGGAAGGAGTCGGTGAGGCCGTAGACACCGAGGAGCGCGACGACACCGCCCTTGCGGCAAGCCAGGACGGCCTCGCGCAACGGGGTTGCGCGGTCCGTCTCCACGCGCACGGCCTGCTTGGCGCGGTCGACGACGTTCTGCAGTCCGGTCCCGTGACCCTCCATCCCGACGGCCTCGACGACCGCGTCCGGTCCCCGTCCACCGGTCGTCTCGCGCAGCAGTTCCTGCACGCTGTCGACCTCGGAGTAGTCGACCGTCTCGGCGCCGACGTGCTCGCGGGCCGCGGCGAGCCGCTCGGGGAGGCGGTCGACGACGATGACGCGTTCGGCGCCGAGCAGCTTCGCGCTCGCCGCCGCCATGAGGCCGACGGCACCGGCGCCGAACACCGCGACCGTGTCGCCGGGGGAGATGTCGCAGAAGTCCGCCCCCATGAACCCGGTGGGGACGGCGTCGGAGACGAACAGCGCGGAGAGGTCGTCCACTCCCTCCGGGACGGGGAAGCAGTTCACGTCACCGAACGGCACGCGGACGAACTGGGCGTGCGAGCCGGCGTACCCGCCGAAGGGGTGCGTGTAGCCGTAGATCCCGGCCGAGGGGTAGCCGAGCAGGGGTTGCTGCGCCGCGGCGTTCGGGTTCGTCGTGTCGCACAGCGAGTACAGCTGACGGTCGCAGTACCAGCAGTTCCCGCAGGCGATGAACGACGGGACCACGACGCGGTCCCCGACCTTCCGGTCGTGGACGTCGGGACCGACCTCGACGATCGTGCCGGTGAACTCGTGGCCGAACACGTCGCCCCGGCGCATCCCCGGTAGGTAGCCGTCGATGAAGTGCAGGTCCGATCCGCAGGTCGTCGTGAGCGAAACCTGCAGGACGACGTCGCGGGGGTTCACGACGTGGGGGTCGGGGACGGTCTCGACGGCGAGGTCGTTCACGCCGTTCCACACGAGGGCCCGCATCAGCGGTCCTCCTCCCGGGTCGTGGGCTGGGGTCCGAGGGTGGGGATCTCCCCGGTCTGCAGCAGCGCCCGCAACCGGTAGAGGAACGTGAAGTCCGCTGTTCCCCCGGGCAGCTGCGACCGTGCCCGCACCTCCGAACCGGTGCCGTCCCGCGTGGGGGTGACCGTGAACTCGGCGAACAGGTCGACGGCGCGTTCCGCGCCGCCCTCGGTGTCGTCCTCGGGTTCGGCGACGCCGTCGGGACCCGTGCGGGCGAAGCGCAGACCGTCGGTGGTCTCGGCCAGCACCGTCGAGACGCCCTCCTCGCCGAGGGTCCAGGAGTAGCGGGAACCCTGCGCCGACACGTGGCCGAGGTCCCCGAGGAGTCGCGTCAGCACGGCGGGATCGCGCAGCGCGGCGAACACCTGGTCGGTCGGGCGCTGCACGGTGAGCGTCTGGGACGCGCCCGAGGCCCCGCCGTCGCGGCGGTGGACGTGGGCGAGGGCTCGGTTCAGGACGGTGCGGGGCAGCGCCACGGCGGTCTCCAGGGACGGGGACGACGGATCGGCGGCTGGCTGCACCGGGTCCGACGCTACGGCCGGCCCGCCGGCCCCGCAGTGCGGAACTCCGGGGTGCGAGCCCCGCAGGACGGACCACACTCGGACCGTCCGGAACGACCACGACGAGATCGAAGGAGAACTCCGTGCCCGACTTCGGAGACATCACCGAGAAGGCCAGCGACGCCGCCATCGACAAGGCCGGCGGCGCCGCGGACGCCAAGACCGGCGGCCAGCACGAAGAGCAGGTCGACAAGGTGCAGCAGGCGGCCGACGAGAAGATCGGCGAGTGAGCAACCCGACCGGGTGACCTCCCGGGGTCCACAGGTCCGGAACGGTCCGGGCCTGTGGACAACCCCGGGGGACGAGGGCCCGTTCCGCCTACGGTGAGGCTCCGCCGGAGGAAGGGGTTCCGTGGGAGAGCAGCGCACCGTGCGCGAGGTGGACCGGAGTTTCGCGCAGTGGCTGGCGGAGCAGTGCCCGCACCTGGGGTCGGAGGACCTGGCCGCGCACCTGCGCACGTGGCGGGACTTGCGCCGAGAGGTCCTGGCCGCGCGCGGCGAGGGGTCGCTCGACCGGGTGGTGACGTCCCTGGACCCGGCCGACGTCGCGGCGCTGGTGCGCGCGGCGTGGCGGCGAGCCGACCTCGACGGACTGGACCGCCGCTCCGAGGCCGCCGCGGTCGCGGTCGTGTGGCTGCACCACCTGGCCTTCCTGCGCGAGCGGGGCGAGTGGCGCGGTGGTGACGACGCGGCCGCCGCCCTGGCCGCGACCGCGACGGACCGCCGCGGGGGTCTGCTGGGTCGCGGCGCGCACACCGCCCGTCTGAGCCTGCCCGTCGAACTCGTCCCCCTGCGCCGGACCCGCGTCGTGCGGGACGCCGAGGAGGTGCTCCGCGGACGCGCGGCCGGCACACCCTGGCTCCGGGCGCAGCTCACGGCCCTGGGCTTCCTGCGCCCGGACGGAGGGCGGGGGCCGCAGTGGCCCGCCTGGGACTCGGCGCGCGACGTCGACGCCGCCTTCGCCCGTCGCCGGCTGGTGGTGGCCGACCTCGTGCACCTGCTGCGGCACGACCCCGCGGTCGCGACGGCCCTGGCCCTCGCCACCTCCGACCTGCCCGCCGAGGTCGCCGAGGGTGGGCGGCGCCTGCGCGACCTCGTCAGCACCGGCCGCGCGACCGAACTGGTGGCCGGTGGTGTCGTGCCGGGACGCAGCCCGTGGCGGGTGGTCCGCGGGTTGCAGCTGTCCGTCCACGTCGCGCTCACCCGGCTCGCCGACGAGGGTGCGCTGGACCTGGAGGACCCGCAGGACCGCGCCGAGGCGCGGGCGGGGTGAACGTTCGCGGGATGCTCACGCCCGGGACCCCGCCGACGGTGGAGCCCACCCGCGCCGGGATGACAGGCTGAGCCGGTGGACGACACCCTCGAACCCGGCTCCTACGCGCTCGGCCGGCAGGCCATGGCCGACCTCCGCGCCCCGTTCACCACGTGGCTCGACGAGAACGTGCACGTCGACGAGGAGGTCGGGCCCGAGGCGGTCGTCGAGGCCCTCACCGTCGGCGCGGGCGGTCTGCTGACCCTGCGGCCCCAGGCCCGGCTCACGCGGCTCACCCCCGAGGACGTCGACGTGCTCGTCACGCGGGTCATCCCGGCGATGGTCGAGGACGCCGGCACCGACGAACCGGACGAGATGGCCGAGGACCTGCAGGCCGTCTGGTGGCAGCTCCTGACCTTCCTCGGGGAGACGGGCCGCTGGCAGGGCACCCCGGGCGACCTCGAGACCAGTCTCGTGCTCGTCGCCGGTGAGCCCCCGGAGCTCACGGACGTGCTCGCGGCCGCGGCCGAGGACGTCGAGGAGGGGGAGGAGGACGAGACGGTCCTCGCCTCGTTCCCCGTGCGCGCCGCCCAGGCCGTCTTCGCGCACGTCGGCGACGGGCTCACCGTCCCCGACGACGCCGAGCTCGCGGGCGACGACGTCACCGCGATCCTGGCGGCCTTCGAGCACCCCGTCCCCATCACGGCCGACGAGGAGGGCGAACCGCAGGAGCTCGAGGACGTCCCGTGGCTGCGCCAGGTCGTCCTGCTCATGCTCGACCTCGGCCTGCTCGACGGCGAGGACGAGACGCTGCTCGTCCCCGGCGCCGAGGCCGACGGCTGGCTCGAGCCCACCCCGGAGCCGCGGGAACTGCGCCGGCAGCTCGTCGGGCGCTTCGTGCTGGAGGACCCGGCGACCCTCGACGAGGGGTTCTCGATCGCCGAGGCCGTCCTGCCCACCGTCCTCGCCTCGGCCGTCACGGGCCAGCCCTTCGACGACGCCGCCCTCGACGCCCTCGTCGACAACGCGGCCGTCCTCGGCCCCGCGGCCGGCGTGGCGGTGGAGGAGCTGCGGGAGCGGCTCTCCGACCTCGGGACGCTGGGCATCCTGTCCGAGTCGGCGCCGTGGACGATCGCGCGCGGCTTCTGGCCCGCGATCGCGGCCGCCGCCGAGGACGAGGAGGAGGACGACCTGCTCGGCGGCCTCTTCGGCGACGGCGAACCGCACTGGCTCGAGGGTGTGATGGGCCAGCTCGGCCTCGGCGACGACCAGGTGCAGCAGATCCGCGGTCTCCTCGGCGGTCGCTGACCCGTCGGCGGGCGGGCTGCGGTCAGTCGACCTCGACGGCGAGGTCCGCCCACACCGTCTTGCCGTGCTCGGCCACCTCGACGCCCCACGCGTCCGCGACGGCGTCGACGATGGCGAGCCCCCGCCCGCCGAGCGCGTCGGGCGGGGCGTCCCGGCCGTGCGGGGAGCGCGTCGAAGAGTCCTGGACCGCGATCCGCAGCCGCCGGTCGGCCCCGTCGAAGCGCAGGGCCACACCGGCGCCGCCGCCGGTGTGCACGAGCGCGTTCGTCACCAGCTCGGACAGGACGAGCTCGGCCTCGTCGAGCAGCTCGTCCGTCGACCACGCCGTGAGGCGCTCGCGCAGGAACTCCCGCGCCGCGGCCACGGCCCGGATGTCCGGCGGCAGCCACAGCGCGGCGTCCAGCCGGCTGACGTCGGCGCCGGCGAACGTCGCCACGAGCAGGGCCGCGTCGTCGGTGAGCTCGTGCGGGATCGCCGCCATCAGGGACGTCGCCAGCTCGTCGGCGGTCGGAGCGGGCGCACGGCCCGCGGACTCGCGCAGGGTGTCGTGCAGCGCCTGCTCCCCGCGCTCGGAGCCCTCGCCGAGCACCTCGACGACCCCGTCGGTGTGCAGGACGAGGACGCTGCGGCCCAGCAGCCGGTAGCGGGTCGCGGGGTAGACGGCACCGTGGTCGACGCCGAGCGGCGGCCCGGGGTCGACCACGAGCTCGCGGAAACCCGCGTCGTCGACGACGAGTGGGGCGTTGTGCCCCGCCGAGGCCACGGTGAGCATCCCGGTCGCGGTGTCGAGGCGGACGAGGCAGCACGTCGCGAAGCGCCCCGCGTCGAGGTCGACGAGCAGCCGGTTCGTGCGCTCCAGGGCGGCCGAGGGGTCGTGGCCCTCGCTGACGTAGGCGCGGACGGCGGTGCGCAGCTGGCCCATGAGCCCGGCCGCCCGGGTGTTGTGGCCCTGCACGTCGCCGATGATGAGCGCCACGTCGGTCCCGTCCTGGACGGCGTCGTACCAGTCGCCGCCGATGTCCGCGCCGGCCAGCGCGGGGGCGTACCGCGTCGCGACGTCGAGCCCGGCCCGGTGCGGCAACCGCTGCGGCAACAGGCCGCGCTGCAGGTCGCGCGCCAGCCGGGCCAGGGCCTCGTGCGAGCGGGACAGCTCGATCCGCGACGACCGCTCGGCGTCGAGCAGCTGCGCGCGTTCCAGCGCCACCGCGAGCTGCGCGGCCACCGCCGCGAACAGGCCGAGGTCGGTGTGCTCCAGCGGCGAGCGGTCGCCCCAGTTGACCGTGAGGGTCCCGATGACCAGGTCGTCGCGGCCCGTCAGCGGGACGACGAGCGCCACCCCGATGCGGTCGGGGTCCAGCCCCTCCAGGTCCCGGTAGCGCCCGATCTCGGCGCGCGTGAGGACGACGGGCCGTCCCGTGCGGACGGCCTCGGTCATCGGGGTGTCGGCGTCGCGGGTGATGCGGCGCAACCGGGAGCCGACGGGTTCCGCGATCGGCGGGTGCGACGCCCCGACGAGGTCCGCGCCGTCGACGACGTAGAGCGAGGACGAGAGGCAGTCGAGGACCTCGACGACCGCCGTCGGGATGCGGGCGGTGATCTCCGCCGTCGTCGCGCTCGTCTGCAGCAGGCCCGTGATGCGTTCCAGCAGAACGCCTCGGGTCGCCGTCGCCGCCGCGGACCGCTCGGCCGCGGTCAGCCGGGTGACGTCGACGGCGAGCCCGAGGCTGAGCCCGAGGACCGTCGCCGCCTGCTCCTCCTCGGGGGTGAACCGGGTGGTGCGGGTGAGCACGAGCACCCCGGCCGCGTCCTCCCCGCGGCCGAGGGGGACGACGAGGGCGTGCGGGGCGGGGGCGGCGAGGCCGGGAACGGTGAGGGCGCGGGCGACGAGGAGTTCCCCGCTGCTGCGCACGGCCCACGCGGGGGGTTCGACGTCGAGGAAGGCGTCGCCGTCGACGAGGTGCAGGCGTCCGTGCGGACCGTGGCCGGGACCCACCACCGTCACGACGCTGTGGTCGGCGCCCACCGCCGCACGGGCCGCGCGGCCGGCCGAGCGCAGCAGCGCGGGCAGGTCCCCGACGAGGTCGGGACGTGAGACGGCCTTGAGGTGGCGGTGCAGACCATCGAGCACCTCCGCACCGTAACCGGACGGGCTGTGCAGTCCCTGGTGACTCCGTGTCACGTCCACCGGAGGGTCGACCGTCGCGTCCACCGGGGTGTCCACCGTCCCGGTCGTCGGGTCAGTCGTCGGGTCAGTCGTCGGGTCGGCGTCCTGGTCAGCGGTCCGGGGACAGGCCCGAGGGGCCGCTCGCCAGGACGGCTGCGGCCAGGGCCCGCGAGGCCGGCCGGTCCCGCGTCTTGGGGTTGGTGAGCAGGACGAGGTCGATCTGGCCGAGCTCGGGCAGCTTGTGCTGGGCGCCGAGGGCGACGAGCTGCTGCGGGACGAGCGAGCTCGCCAGGCACGAGACCCCGATGCCCGCCGCGACGGCCGCGATGAGGCCGTTGACCCCGCGGCACACGCACGCCGACCGGTACCCGATGCCCACGCGGTCCAGCGCCTCGTGCATCGCCGTCCCGCTCAGCGACGGCGACGGGTAGACGGCGAGGGGGACCGGCTGGGTGAGGTCGAGCCGGGTCGAGGGGTTGCCCACCCAGACGAGCCGCTCGCGCTTGACGAGCTTGCCCTCCCCGGAACCGCGGGGGCGCTTGCCGATGAAGATGTCGAGGCGGTCGTTCTCCAGCCGCCGGTGCAGCGTCCCGGACTGGTCGACGGTGAGCTCGAGGTCGACCCGGGGGTTCTCCGACCGGAAGTCGCGCAGGATCTGGGGCAACCGCGTCAGGGCCAGGTCGTCGGACATCCCGATGCGCAGGCGACCCACGGGCCGGGCTCCCGTGAAGTACGCCGCGGCCTGTTCGTGGGCGGCGAGGATCGACCGCGCGAAACCGATCATGGCCTCGCCGTCGGGGGTGAGCGTCACCGAGTGGGTGTCGCGGTGGATGAGCTGACGGCCCACGGAGTCCTCGAGCTTGCGGACGTGCTGGCTCACGGTGGACTGCCGGACGCCCAGTCGCGCGGCGGCCTGGGTGAACGAGTGCGTCTGCGACACAGCGAGGAACGTCTTCAGCTGCACGGGCTCGAAGGTTCCCGTCGGCCCCTGTCCGGCGCTCACGTCCACCGCCCCGTCGCGCGGTCATCACGACCCGTGATGACTGATAAGCCCTCAACTGCGGTGCAGCCTACCCCTCGCGTCGCCGATGATGGTGACGCAGCGTCAGTGGCCCGGGGGCACCACCCGGGACCACCACCCCAGGTCAGCACCCGAAGGACAGTACGAGAGGCACGCGTTCGTGACACCGGCAGCCGCCGAAGCCAGCACCGAGTCGACCCCCACCAGCCCCGCCCGGAACCGCACCGCCCGCACGGGCAGCACGTTCGCCGCCCTGCGCGTCCGCAACTTCCGCATCTACGCCACCGGACAGGCGTTCGCGAACACCGGCGTCTGGGTGCAGAACATCGCCCTGGACTGGCTGACCCTCGAACTCACCGGCTCCCCGGCGGCCGTCGGCATCGCCATGGCCCTGCAGTTCCTGCCCATCCTGCTGTTCGGGATGCACGGCGGCATGATCGCCGACCGCTACCCCAAGCGGACCATCCTGCTCGTCACGCAGCTGTGCAGCGCCTCCGTCGCCACCACCCTCGCGGTCCTCACGATCTCCGGGCACATCACCGTCGGCGCCATCTACGTCATGGCCCTCGTCGGCGGTTTCGTCGTCGCGCTCGACAACCCGACCCGGCAGTCCTTCGTCGGCGAGGTCGTCCCCGCGCAGTACGTGCGCAACGCGATCGCCCTCAACGCCGCGGTCTTCCAGACGACGCGCCTCGTCGGACCCGCCGTCTCCAGCATCCTCATCGGGACCGTCGGTTCCGGGTGGGCATTCGCCGTCAACGCGCTGCTCTACGTCGGGCCCACGATCACCCTCGCCTCGATGCGGACGGCGGAACTGCACCGCACCACCCCGTTGCCCCGGGAGAAGGGGCAGTTGCGGTCGGCGCTGCGGTACGTCCGCGACCGCCCGCACGTGGGCTGGACCATCGCCCTCGTCGGCGTCTTCGGCACCTTCGGGCTGAACTTCCCCGTCGTCCTCACCGCCATGGCGTCCGAGACGTTCCACGCCGGTGCCGGCATGTACGGGACGTTCAACATCGTCATCGCCGTCGGGTCCATCGCGGGCGCGCTCATCGCCGGCGGCCGCAGCCACTCACGCCTGCGGCTCATCCTGCTGCTCGGCGCCGCGTTCGGTGCCGCGCAGACCCTCGCCGCGTTCGCCCCGACCCTCACGACGTTCACGGTCGTGCTCGTGGTCATGGGCGTCACGAACCTGGCCTTCCAGGCCATCGCGAACTCCTCGGTGCAGCTGTGGGTCGACCCCGAGTACCGCGGCCGGGTCATGGGGCTCTACGTCCTCGTCTTCATGGGGGGCACCCCCATCGGCGGACCGATCATCGGGTGGATCACCGAGAACGTCGGCGTGCGGGCCGGGATGGCCGTCTGCGGGATCGTCCCGCTGGTCGCCGCCGTCGTCCTCGCCGCGGTCCTCGCGGCGCAGCCGGCCCTGGCGCGTCGACGCCAGGGCGCGGCGGCGCTCGCGGGCTGAGGCTCAGCCGGACTGCCGCACCGCCTCGCGCGCGGCCAGGTCGGCGCGGACCCGTTCCAGCGCCTGTGCCACCGGAACCCGGCGGCCCCGGGCGCCGCGTTCGGCGAGGTCGACCTCGTCCCCGGCGACCTCGGCGTCCCCCACGACCGCCACCCACGGCACCCGGCCCTCGCGGGCGGCCCGCACCCGGCGCGGCAGCGGGCCGTCGGCGTCCACGTCCACCCGGAGCCCGGGGAACCGGCGGGCGAGCCGTTCCGCGTGCTCGCCGTGGCGTTCGCCGCTGACCGGCAGGACGCGCAGCTGCACCGGGGAGAGCCAGGTCGGCAACCAGCCGGCGTCGACCTCCAGGAGCATCGCGACGAGGCGTTCGGCCGAGCCCAGGACCCCGCGGTGGACCATCACCGGCCGGTGACGAAACCCGTCGCGGCCCACGAACTCCAGGCCGAACCGTTCCGGCTGGACGTGGTCGACCTGGACGGTGGACACGGTCTCCTCGCGACCGGCGGCGTCGGCCACCTGGACGTCGACCTTCGGGCCGTAGAACGCGGCCTCGCCCGGCGCCTCGTCGAAGGCGCGGTCGCCCAGGGCTTCCCGCAGGGCCTCCTCGGCCCGTCGCCAGGCGTCGTCGTCGCCGAGGTGCCCCTCCCCGGACCCGCGCAGGGACAGGCGGAACCTGCTCACCGGAAGGCCGAGCAGCGCGTAGGCGGTCTCGACGGTCTCCAGCGCGAGGCGCACCTCGTCGACGACCTGGTCCTGGCGGCAGAAGGAGTGCGCGTCGTCGAGGCTGATCTGGCGGACGCGCCGCAGCCCCGTGAGGACCCCGGACAGCTCGCTGCGGAACATGGAGCCGAGTTCGGCGTAGCGCACGGGCAGGTCCCGGTAGCTGTGCGGTCGCGCGGCGAACACCTGGGTGTGGTGGGGGCAGTTCGCCGGGCGCAGCACGTACTCCTCCTCGCCCACGAGCACCGGCGGGAACATGTCGGCGGAGAACTTCTGCCAGTGCCCGGACCGCTCGAAGAGGGCCCGCTTGCCGAGGACCGGGGTGTTGACGCGGCGGCAGCCGGTCGCCAGGGACAGGTCGACGGCGAGCCGTTCCAGCTCACCGCGGACGACGCCGCCGGCCGGCAACCACAGGGGCAGACCGGGTCCGACGAGCGGTGAGGTGTCGAAGAGGCCGAGGTGGCGACCGACGGACGAGTGGTCCTGGGGTGCGAGGTGTGGCACGGGTTTCCTCCCGGGTTCGTGGGGGTTCCCGGGGACACGAGAAGAGCCCCGGGGGTGACCCCCGGGGCTCTTCTGACGTCAGCTCAGCGCTGACGGCGACGCCGGAGGTGGACCGGCGTCGTCGTGCAGGACGGGCTGAACTTCACCCCGTCACCGTCGCACGACCGGCGGCGTCCTGTCGAGGGGTTTCCCCGTCCCCGGGTCGGAGCGCGCGTCGCAGGGCGCTCGTCCCGAGCTGGAAGGAGGTCCGTGTCACCTCGGCGTCGACGACCATCTGGTAGCCGTGGAACGCGCCCGGGTACACGTGCAGCTCGGTCGGGACTCCCGCCCTCGTCAGCCGCCGGGCGTACTCGACGTCCTCCTCGAGGAACAGGTCGAGCGACCCCACCTCCAGGAACGTCGGCGGCAACCCGGCGAGGTCCTCGGCCCGCGCCGCGGCGGCGTAGGGAGAGACCCCGTCGGCACCCGGTTCGCCGCCGAGCAGGGAACGCCAACCGAACGCGTTGAACTCCGGGGTCCAGATGAACTGCCCCACGGTGGGGTTCGGGTCCGGTGCGGTGACCGTCCGGTCGTCGAGCATCGGGTAGACGAGGAACTGCAGCACGAGGGGGACCTCGCCCCGGTCGCGGGCGAGCAGCGCGAGGCACGCGGCGAGCCCACCGCCCGCGCTGGCCCCGCCGACGGCCAAGCGGGACCGGTCGACCCCGAGGTCGTCCGCGTGGTCGTGCAACCACCGCAGCGCCGCGTAGCAGTCCTCGACCGGTCCCGGTGCCACGTTCTCCGGCGACAACCCGTAGTCGACGGAGACGACGACCGCGCCGAGGAGCTGGGCGTAGGTCCCCGTCTGCGCCCGGTCGGCGTCGGGGCTGCCGATGAGGTACCCGCCACCGTGGATCCACAGCAGGCCCGGTGCGTCGTGGGCGGTTCCGGCGGGCCGGTGGACGAGGACGCGGACCGGGTCCTTCCCCTCGCGCGGCACGAACACCTCCTCCTCCGTGACGCCGTCGGGCAGCGGGGGCGGGGGCGCCGCGGCCAACTGCTCGCGGACGACGGGCAGCGCCTCCGGAGTGAGCTGCAGCGGTGGCAGCTGCTGGAGGGTGTCGAGGAGTTCGGGATCGACGAGGTGCGTGGTGTCCACGGTGCGCTCCGGGTGTCGGCGGTGACAGCGAACCTGTCCTACCAGGTGGTGACGACACCCACCACCGGCGCCACGGGACGTGCACGCTGCGTGGTCCCGGCGACGACCCTGTGGACGACGGACGTCGTGCTCCCCGCTGCGTGGCTAGTTTCCCGGCCACCGGAGGAGGTGGTGCGTGGACGAGTTGTCGGGGTTGTCGGTCGGAGCTGCGGACGCGGCCGCCACCGCCGCGCGCGAGGTCGCGGACGGTACGGCCGACGTGGCCGCCGACGTCGACCGCGCGGTCGCCTCCCTCGGCGGGTGGTGGGGTGTGGCGCGGGACGGTTTCGCCGAGCAGGTCCTCGCACTGGACCGGCACGTGCAGACGCTGCAGACCACGGCCCGCGCCGGCGCCCAGCTCGTGGCCGAGTACGCCCGGGACCTGGGGATGCTGCAGGGGCAGCTGGCCCGGGTGGACGCCGGCCGCGCCCAGGTGCAGACCCGGATCGACGCCGGTGTCGGTGACCTGGCCTCGTGGCACGCGGACTGGGCGGAGCTCGACCGTTGGGAGGCGAGTCGTCGCGTCGTGCTCGCGGAGTTCGACGAACTGACGCAGACGTTCGCGGCCCGGGTGTTCGCCGTCGTCGACCAGGTGCCCCGTCGCCCGCGTCGTCTGGGTGAGCACGTGGACGACGCGGCCCGGACCGTCGGTGGGGCGCTCCTGGACGGGGCGTACCTGGCGGCCGGGTGGGCGTGGGACCGGCCGGGGTGGACGGGGACCGTCCGGAGCCTCCCGGCTGCGACGCTCGACGCGGTCGTCCACCCGGTGCGGACGCTGGCCGACGCGGTGGCCTGGGACGACTGGCGGGACGGACGCTACGGCGCGGCCGGGGCGACGCTCGGGATGGCCTTCGTCGGGCGGAGTCTGAGGGGCGGCCCCCTCGGGAAGACGCTGCCGGAAGGGCACCCCCTCAGGAAGCACCTCGACGACGACGGGAACCCGGAGCCGCAGAGCGTCGACGAGCTCTACGGCGGCGTGGACCTCGGGCGCAGCGAGGTCTTCTTCTCGGCGCACACCCTCGGGCGGCACGTCGACGTGGATGATGAGTTCTTGAAGCGGCGGTTGGAGACGGGGCAGGTGGAAGACGGCGTGGTCCAGCGCAGACCTCCGCCGTTCGCCTCACGGTTCACGGACCGGGAAACAGCGGAGGCGGTCATCACCGGTGCGCTGAAAGCCTCCGCGCCGAAGATCAACGAGGCCATCGACAGGGGAGAGAGTGGATACGAGTTCTCCGCCCCGGCCCCGGCAGGATCGGGGGTGATCTGGAGGAAGACCGCGGCGGGTGACTTCGAGACGGTGGAGGTCTCGACCGTCAAGGTGGTCCTCCTCGAAGCGGACGACGGATCGTGGTACGTCCACACGGCGTACCTGGAAGGAGCGCAGTGAGAGGTGACCTCATCACCGCCAGCCTCTACGGGGACTGGGACTGGGGTTTGTGTCCTCGGGAGGCCTTGGAACACCACCTGCGCATCAACGTGTCGGACTACGCGCTGGTGCGCGACAACTGGAGCTGGTTCCTGGAGGACGCGCGAACCGGTGACTACGAGCGGGAGATCGCCAGGAGGAGCGGCGTCTACTCGGTTGCTCCTCCTGAGGGGGTGTCGTGGGCCCGCTGGGCCGACTGGCTCGAGGGGCGGCTGACCGAGGTCGCGGCGGACGAATCGACGGTCTACGACCTGCCGCGGCACCCGTCCCACTGGCGTGCGTTCGCTGCGGACGTCGACCCCGGGGCGGAGGACTTGGTGCACCGCGCGCTGTCGAGTGTCGAGCTCCCGCAGGTGCAGGGAGTCCGGGACTACGTCGTGGTCGAGGCCCCCGGCACGGTCGGGGTCGTCATGCGTCCCGGTCCGACCCAGACCAGTCCCCGTCTCACGTTCACGTCCTGGCTGGGGGTCGTGGTGGAGCGGACCGACGAGACGCGTGTGGTGCGGGTGAACGCCGTCGACCCGGGGAGGGACGAGCGGTTCCCGGAGTGGCGCGTCCGGTGGCCCGCGCTGACCGCAGCCCTCGGTGGGTGGTTCAGCGACGCGGCCCTCGGCACAGGAGATCCGTGGTACCAGCAGAGCCGGATGCTGGAGCTGGAGAGCGACGAACGACTGGCTGTTCTCGTGCGCGAAGGGCGCGAGCTCCTGCAACTGGACGACGAGGACGTGCTGGCGTTCGTCGCTTCGGCGGGGTCGTGCGTCCAGCCGTCCCACCTGCGGTGGTGGCTGGAGTGGATGTTCTGGCGCGTCGAGACCTTCGACTGGAAGGAGCACGGTGAAGGGTGACCTCCTCTCCGCCAGCGTCTACGGAGAACGCAACTGGGGTCTGTGTCCTCGCGAGGCCTTGGAACACCGTCTGCGGAACGGGGTCTCGGACTACGCGCAGGTGCGCGACGAGTGGAGCCGGTTCCTCGAGCGCGCGCGAACCGCGGATGACGAGCGGGAGATCGCGCAGAAGAGCGGGGTGTGTTCGGTCGATCCTCCGGAGGGGGTGTCGTGGACCAGCTGGGCCGAGTGGCTCGAGCGGCGCTTGACCGAGGTGGCGGCCGATCCCTCGACGTTGGTGACCCTCCCGCAGTTCCTGTCGATGTGGCGCCCCTCCACCGCGCGGCTCGACCCCACGGCGGGGGAGGTCGTCCGACGGGCGGTGGCCGGCGTGTCGCCACCGGAAGGTGGTTCGGTGCGCGACTACGTGGTGGTCGAGGCCGCCGGGACCGTGGGGGTTGCCGTGTGGCCGTCGATCTCGTCGCCGTACCCGGAGTTGACGTTCACGCGAGAGCTCGGGGTGGTGGTGGAGCGGACCGACCGGACGCGCGTGGTGGCCGTGAACGCGGTGGACCCGTGGGTGGACGAGCGGTTCTCGGAGTGGAGTATTCGGTGGCCAGCCCTGACCGCCGCGCTGGGTGGGTGGTTCAGCGACGCCGCGCTGGGTCGCAATGGTCCGTGGTCGCAGCAGCGGGCCATGCTGGAGAGGGAGAGCGACGAGCACTTGACGGAGATCGCGCGGGAAGCGACGGACCTGCTGCATCTGGACGACGAGGTTCTCCGTCACTTCGCGGTGTCGGCTGGATCGTGTGTGCTCCCTCAGGGGCATCGGCTGCGCTGCTGGTTCGGGTGGATGGTCTGGCGCATCGAGACCTTCAAGTGGAAGAAACCTGTCTGAGTGGGCCGAGCCCGGGCCGGCCCCGCCACCGTCGACCCCGGCGGCCGCGGGCATCATGCGGCGGACCCGGCGTCGGGACACGGCGCCGGAGCTGGCGCTGCGCCGGGAACTGCACCGACGGGGGCTGCGGTACCTCGTCGACACCGCGCCGGCAGGGACGAACCGTCGGCGGAGGGCGGACGTCGTCCTGCGGGGGTCCCGCATCGCGCTCTTCGTCGACGGGTGCTTCTGGCGCTCCTGCCCGGTGCACCTGCACCTGCCCCGGGCGAACGCCGCCTGGTGGGCGGTGAAGCTCGCGAGCATCACCGCCCGCGACCGGGACACCGACGCGCACCTGCGCGCGCACGGCTGGCTGCCGGTGCGTGTGTGGGAGCACGAACCCGTCGGGGCCGCCGCGGACCGGATCATCGACCTCCACCACCAGCGCAGGGCGGAACGGCTCAGGCGGCCCGGTCGTCCCGTTCGAGGGCGCGGCTGAGTTCCTCCACCTGCTGCCGCAGGGCGGGGTGGTCGTTGCGGGTCCAGGGTCCTGGGGTCATGAGCTGGCCGAGGTCCCGTTGGAGTCGCCTGGCCTCGGGCAAGCCGTCGTCGCCGAACCGGACTTCGAGGCGGCCGGCGTGCAGGGCTCGGTGGTCCCGCCCGCAGAGCAGGACGAGGTTGTCGATGCTGGTGGGGCCGCCGTCTGCCCAGTGGACGACGTGGTGGACGTGGCAGGCCCAGGCCGGGGCCCCGCAGCCCGGCGCGATGCACCCGCGGTCCCGTTCGGCCACGATCAACCGCTGGGCCTCGGTGGCGTGCCGGTCCAGGGTGTGCAGGGAGCGGGGGCGGCCGAGGCGGTCGATGACGGCGACGGTGACGTCCCCGTCGCAGGAGGCGGCGCGCAGCGTCGCGTCGGCGACGGGGCCGTGGGTGTCGGCGGTGGCAGAACCGGCCTGCAGTTCACCGGTGTCGTCGAGGGTGACGCGGAGGACGACGGTGGCCTTGTGCGCCACGACGGGGTCGACGTCGCTGGCGGGGTGGTGCGCACCCGTCGTCACCAACTCGACGAGGCCGTCATGCCGGCGCTGCCCGACCGAGCGGGTGTCGCTCTCTCCGCCCAGCCCGCTGCTTGCGCCGGTGTCCCCGGCAGAAGCGTTGGGGAGGGGTTTGGCGGCGGCTTCGACGGCGGAGCGGACGACGACGGCCGCGGCCTCGTCCAGGTCGACGGTCATGCGCAGCATGCCGTGGCGGCGGGTGAAGGTGAGGGTGCGGCGGCTGGCGGAGTCCGGTTCGAGGTCGCGGACGTGCCGGTCGACGCGTTCGGGGTCGACGAGGTGAGGATGTCCTCGACGAGGGCGGCGGCGGTGCCCAAGGGTTGGGTGGCGATGGAGGTCGTGAAGAACCCGTCGAGCACGTCACTGCGGTTGTAGGTGGTCCACACGATCTCACCGTCCTGGCGCGCCTTGACTGCGATGGTGCCGCGGCGCAGTGGGGTGGGGATGGACTGCAGGGCGGTGACGGCGCCGTGGAAGTGCGCGAGGGTGGTGTTCCCGGCCGCGAGTTCCCCACCCATCAGAGCGAGGGATCCGCGGTCGCCGTCGAGGCCGCCGATGCGTCCGTCCCAGGGCACGTGAGGGTCGGTGTGGCGGGCGGCGGTGACGTCCTTGCGGGCCAGGGTGCGGGACAGGTTCACCGGGGAGGTGGCGAGCAGGTCGACGACGGAACTCTCGGGGGCGTGCTCCAGGGCGCGGCGCAGGAGGTGCAGTTTGGTGGCGTCGAGGCGGTTGCCGAGGGCGTAGAGACTGCGGGTGAGGTGTTCGACGTCGTCGCGGTCGAGGGTTCCCGTGGGCAGGGTGAGGAGGTCGTCCAGGACGGCCGCCAGACGCGTGAGGGCGTCGGCTGCTTGGTCCTGAACGGTGGGGTTCATGTGTTCCAGGTTAGTCGAACAAGAGCTGTGGTGGTAGGTCAAATGCCTCGTAACTTTGTGCGGCAGAGGAGTTTGCGGACTGTTGGCTGTGGATGGGGGTGTGGACGGTGGTGCCTCGGTCACCGTCCACACCGCCAGCTCCGTCAGCCCCAGACGCGCTCTGCCACGCGCACGACGAGGTCGAGCTTGCGCCACTGCTCGTCCTCGGTGAGGTCGTTCCCCTCCTCGGTCGAGGAGAACCCGCACTGCCCGCTGAGCGCGAGCTGCTCCAGCGGCGCGAAGGTCGCGGCCTCCTCGATGCGCCGCAGCAGGGCGTCCTCGTCCTCCAGGTCAGGAACCTTGGTGGTGACCAGTCCGAGGACGACGCGCTTGCCCGGAGGCAGGAACCGCAGGACGTCCAGGGAACCCGAGCGGTCGTCGTCGAACTCGAGGAAGTAGCCGTCCACCTGCAGGGAGTTGAACAGCGCGTCGGCGATCTGCTCGTACCCGCCCGTCTGCGCCCACGAGGACTTGTAGTTCCCGCGGCACAGGTGTGTCGCGACGGTGAGGTCGGCGGGCCGGTCGGCGATGGCCGCGTTGAACAGCTCGATGAACGCGGGCAGCCGGGTCTGCGCGGTGCCCTCGTTCTTGGGGTCGCCGAAGAAGGTCAGGGAGACGTCGTCGAGCTGGGCGTACCGCAAGCCCTGGGCGTGCAGCCGTCGCAGCTGCTCGGTGTACGCGGCCGCGATGTCGGCCCGCAGCGCGGCGTCGGCGTCCGTGCCCGGACCGCCCTCGCCGTAGGCCGCGGTGCCGTCGAGGGGGATGAAGCTGTTGTGCACCTGGTTGGGCGAGGGCATCGTCAGCTTCGGCACCTGCCCGGCGCCCTGCTCCTGCGCGGCCTGCTGGAGGAAGGCGAGGTGGTCGCCGAAGACCGTGTGCTCCAGGTGGACCGGGGCCGTGGCCTTCACCCGGGTGAGCGGGACGTCGACCGGCTCTCCGTCGAGCGTGCGGAACTGCCGCGTGAACGACTCCTTCGCCTCGATCCCGCCGAGGGAGAGGATGAAGTCCTCGTGCCAGTAGTGGCGGCGCAGCTCGCCGTCCGTCACCACCCGCAGGCCCAGCTCGGCCTGGCGGCGCACCGCGTCGCGGACGGCCACGTCCTCCACCTCGCGCAACTGCTCGGCGTCGATCTCGCCGGCGTCACGGCGGGCGCGGGCCGTCCGCAGCGCGGGTGGGCGCAGGAGGCTGCCGACGTGGTCGGCGTGGAAGGGGGCGGTGTCGTCGCGGCCGGGAGCCGCACTGCTCGACGTCATCGCCCCAGTCTCCTCGCGGGCGGCCGTCTCCACGCGTCGGGCCGGTCGCGCGGGTCGGGCAGGATGGGCGTGTGACCGACCAGGGACCTTCGACGATGCGCTCGCTCGACCGCAGCCTCGACGTCCTCGACACGCTGCAACGCGCACCGGGGCCGTTGCGCCTCAGTGACATCGCGCAGGGCACCGGGCTGACGTTGCCGACCGTGTCGCGCATCCTCGGCACGTTGCAGTCCCGCGGGTACGTGGCGGCCGAGGGGCGACGGTTCCGGATCGGACCGTCCGTGCTGGCGGCGGCGCACTCGTTCCTCGTCAACGACCGCCTCGTCACGACGGCACGCCCGTTCCTGCAGGAACTCGCCGCCGCGACGGGACTCACGTGTTCCCTGTACGAACGCGTGGGGTTCGACCGGGTGCTCGTGGCGCGCGTCGACGGCCGTTTCCCGCTGCGCTACGAACTCCCCATCGGCCGGCGCCTCCCGCTGCACCTGGGAGCCGGGAAGGCGATCTCCGTCGACTTCGGCGAGGACGACCTGGTGGCCCTGTCGGCTCACCTCGAGCGGCACCCGGACGTCAGCGGCGTCGGATTGGACCGGGCGGCGCTCGAGGCCGACCTGGACGCACTGCGCCGCAACGGGTACCACGTCTCGGTGAGCGAGCGGGCGGTGGGGGTGGCCGCCGTCAGCGTCCCAGTCCGCACGCCGGCGGGGGAATTGCTCGGTGCGCTCTCGCTCGCGGGACCCGTCGAGCAGAGCCCGGCCGCAGAACTCCGCGACCGCGCCGGTGAGGTGCTGCGGACGGCGGCCGCGGTGGGGGAGAGCTGGGCCCGCGGTCTGTGAACCACGGGCCGGGCGACCTCAGGCGGCGCGGGCGGTGCCGTCCGCCGTGTGGTGGGCGTCCTCGTCACCGTCGGCGGCGGCGCCGTCCTCCCGGCGGTAGCTGAGGACGAAGGCGAGCAGACCCGCCACACTCGCCGAGACGAGGGTGGGGGGACCGACCACCTCGGGAACGGCCTCGAGCCACGCGCCGCGCCCGAGGACGAGCGCGAGGGCCTGCGCCGCGACGAGGACGATCCCGCCGAGGACGAGGGCCACGGTGGCGAGGGTGAAGAGGAAGCGGATCACGGACAGCGTGCGGGACATCGGTCGGCTCACCTTCGAGACGAGGGGTGGGGGTGGGTGGGTCAGACGGGCAGGGCGCCGAGGCTGATGAGCACCCCGATCGCGAGGATCGGCAGGCAGAAGTACCCGACGAGGGGTTTGAAGGTCTTCCCCGGGTCCGCGCCGGCGATGCCGCTGGCGACGTAGATGGGGGCGGCCGACGGCGGCGACGCACCCTCGGTGGAGGCGAACACCAGCACCGCCGACGCCGCGACGGGAGCGGGAACCCCGGCCCCGACCAGCGTCACGACGGCGACGGGCCCGATGGCGGCCATCGTCGCCGAGCCGGTGAGCGGGATCGCCACGGCGACCACCAGGACACCGACGCAGATCGCGAGTACCCACAGCGGGGCGTCGAGCCTGCCGAGCAACGTCGTCAGCTGCGCGGGCAGACCGAGGTCGGCCAGGGCGGCCGACGCGGCGAACGCGCTGACGATGGTCACGCCGACGACCCCGATGCGCGGTGCGCTGTCCCCGAACAACGTCCACCACTCGCGCGGACGCTTCGGCAGCGCGTCCCGGCCCAGGAACGCGACGAGGGCCGTGAGCAGGACGGGGATCCACAGCACGAGGCTGATGGCGTCGCCGACGTCGACCCCCGTCCAGGAGTTCAGCGCCCGCCCGGTGGGGCCGAGCGTCAGCATCACGGGGACGGCGATGGCGACGAGCAGCAGGAGCGAGGTCCAGCCGACCTTGACGCTGCGCCGCACGGGCAGCAGGTCGGCGGGGTCCATCGCCTGGATCCCGTGCCGGCGGACGATGACGAACGCCGCGACGAGGCGGTAGAGCAGGCACCAGGAACCCGCGATGAACAGGGGCAGGACGATCTCGTCGGCGTCCATGAGCTGGGACACCCCGGCGGACCCGACGAGGATGAACATGGTGCCGCTGAAGGGGAACGTGATGCCCATGCCCGCGCACCCGGCGACGACGGTCGCCGACATGGCGGGCGTCACCCCGGACCGCTTCATCCAGGGGATCGTGATGGACCCGACGGCCGCCGTCACGGCGGCACCGATGTGCGCGATCGCGGCGAACGCGGCCCCGCCGAGGATGCTCGTGTAGACGGGGCCACCGCGCACCCGGCCGAGCAGGGAGTTCAGGATGTCGATGAGCCGGAACAGGATCGGCGTCCGGCTCATGAGGTGGCTGGCCACCACGAACGCGATCGCGGCGTAGGTGACCTCCTCCTGCATCGCGTGCGCCACGGACGTCGCGAGCAGGGAGAACAGGTCCGTGCCCGCGAACGCCACCGTCACCAGCAGGCCGACGAGCATGGCCTCGCCGATGTTCCGCTTGAGCGCCGCGTTCCACACGATGATCGAGGTGATGTAGGCGCCGAGCGCCCAGATCGCGATCACCGCGACGCACCGGAGGCGACGATCGCGGCGCGCCGGGCGGCCTCGTCGGCCTGCACGGCGAGGGCGTCGACGAGCGTGCGCTCGGCCTCGGCGGCCGGGACCACGGCGACCCCGTCGCCGTCGCCCACGACGAGGTCGCCGCGGTGCACGACGACACCGCCGACGGCCACGGGCCGGCCGGCCCAGCCGGGTCCGTTCTTGTACGGACCGGCGGGGGAGGACCCCACGGCCCACACGGGGAACCGGAGTTCCTGGAGTTCCTCCACGTCGCGGACGGCGCCGTCGACGACCATGCCGAGGACGCCCTTGACGCGGGCGCGTTCGGCGAGGAGTTCGCCCATGAGGGCGCGGTCGGGATCGCCCTGACCGTCGACGACGAGCACGTCGCCGGGCTGGGCCACGTCGAGGGCCGCGAGGATGCCGATGTTCTCGCCCTTGCGGCAGAACACGGGCAGGGCGCGACCGACGACGCGGGCGCCGGGCCAGACCGCGCTGATCCGACCGGCCAGCAGGCCGAGGCGTTCGCGGGCGTCACCGATGTTGGCGACGGGAACCCCGGCGTAGGCGTCGAGGAGCCCCTGCTCCAGCCGGTGCTCGTCGCGGACGGCACCGAGGTGCAGGTCGGCCGCCGCGAGCGTCATCGTCGGACTCACTCCGAGCTCGCGCAGCACCTGCGCGGCGGCGACCGACTCGTGGCTGCGTCGCACACCGTGCTTGACCGTGCCCTGCGCGAGGCGGTCCATCCACGCGTCCCCGCCGGCGAGCTGGGCGGCGACCTGGCCGCGCACCCAGTCGAGGTCCCCGGCGGCCTCGCCCGCGGCGAGGGTCTCCACCACGAGCGCGCCGAGGCCCTTCATGAACACGCTGCGCAGCAGCTTGCGGCGCGCGGCGGCCCCGGCCTCGGCGGCCAGGACCTCGACGGGTGCGCCCAGGGCGCGGAACTCGGCGGCCGTGGCCTCGGCGCCGTCGCCGGACACGACGAGGGCCGTCCGGGCGCCACCCTCGGGGACGGACCCGACGACCGCGACGTCGGCGACGGCGACGCCGCCCGCGCGGCGGGCCAGCCGCTGCTTGAGGGACGGGGACGCCGAGTTCATCTCGACGAACACCGCGTCGGGGCCGAGGTGCGGGCGGGCCGCGTCGAACACGGCCTCGGCGTGGGCGGCACCCGTCAACCCCAGGACCAGGTGCGCCCCGTCGACCGCCTCGGCGACCGTCGCGGCGCGGACCACCCCGTCGGGGGTGGGGACGTCCGCGGGGTCGAACCCGACGACCGTGCGGCCTGCGGAGACGAACCCTTGTGCGTAGAGCGACCCGGCCTCACCGAGTCCCAGGACGGCGACCGTCATCGACTACCTCCTCGTAGCTTGGAACAGCTCCACACTTTCATTGTGTGGAAGCCGCTAACACCAGGGGGTAGTCTGCGTCCGGAACCGGGTACCGGTCAACCCCGGAACGTGCGCCGGGGCCTCAGTGCCCGACGGAGGGCAGGAGCATCGCGACGATCGTCGCGTCGGCTGCCGCGTGCGCCAGGTAGGTCGCGACCAGCCCTCCCGTCCGGTGGCGCAGCACGGCCAGCAGGACCGCCCACGTGCCGGACATCGCCACCCCCACCCAGCCGTCGGGTACTCCGTGCAGGTGGAGCAGGCCGAAGCAGATCGCGACGACGGCGACGGACGCGCGCGGCGGCAGGAACCGGTCGAGGAGGCCGAGGAGGAGTCCGCTGAAGATCGAGTCCTCGATGAAGGAGTTGAGCAGCAGGAAGCCGACACCCGCGCCGGCGACCAGCCAGGGCGGGCGCCCCTCCGCCAGTTCCACGTACGGGGCAGGCAACCGGCGGTCGACGACGTGGTGCCAGGTGAGGAGCGCGACGACCGTCACGACCACCACACCACCCACCAGGGCCCAGCTGACCGCGTCGATGCGCCCGACGCGCCACCACGTCCGCCACCGCGACCACCCGCCCCGGGCTGCGGCCAGCGCCGCGGTGAGGAGCAGGGCCGCGCCGGCGGGCAGGGGCCACAGGCTGACGCCGGGAACGAGGGCGAGGACGTACAGGCACGACGCCAGGACGACCACGTCCCGGTACTCGGGCACTCGCGAGCGCACCGCGACGGCCCCCAGGACGGCGAGGACGACCCAGGAGGTGGTCGACCCCGAGAGGACGGGGAACAGGCCGACCAGCACCGCAGCAGCCACCGCGCAGACGGCCAGCGCGCCGCCCCGTCGCGGTCCCGCCGACGGTGACAGAGTTCCGTCGCCATCGGCTGTGTCGTTGCGCCGCATCGGTTCCGCCCCACGTCCTGCGGGAGAGTGGGGCACCGTCGGTGACGCTGCCCGGACGTCCGTTCGACCGTAGTGAGGGCCCGGGGGGTGGTCAAGGGAACTCCCCGCCGCGCCGTGTCCCGGTGGGCCGGGCGGAACTCCTCGGCGGGCGAGCACGGTCACCCGCGCTGACCCGGCCGTGCGCAGTTCCCGGGACGGCTCGGTGGGGAACACCAGGTGCGTCAGCGCGACGGGGCCCGCGAGGACCTCCACCGGACATCGGTCCAGCAGGACGAGGTTCCCCGCCTCGACGGCCTACCGCAGCACGTCGTCACCGGCGGCGAACTCCCACGCCGCGTCGCCCGAGAACGAGCACCGCACGAGCGCGGCGACCGGCGGGTCCTCGACGGGACGGGTGAAACGTGCGGGCACCTCGGGCGAAATTCCTCCCCGTCCGGGCCGTCGAGCCGGAGGGGGAACAGGTCGTCGAGCGCGGGGGGTTTTCCGGGTCCTCCGCGAACGTCTCGCCGTCCCCGGCGCTGCCGGAGATGATCGCCTCGTCCCCCCTCGCACGGGATCGCGACGGGGTGGTGCTCCCACGTCAGGAGGTCGCGGGAACGCCGAACCTACCGTCGGGTCGCAGCCCCCGACGTGGCCAGCAACCCCGCGAGCAGGGCCGTCCGCTGCAGCAGACCGGACACCGTCGCGTGCTCGCTCCGCGCGTGCGCGCCGCCACCGACCGCACCGAGGCCGTCGAGCACGGGCGCCCCCACCGCGGAGGCGAAGTTCCCGTCGCTCGCCCCGCCGACGGAGACCTCCGCGAGCTCGAACCCGGACTCCGCGGCGAGCCGCCGGGCCCGCGCGAACAGTTCCGCGGTGGAGTCGGTGCGGGCCATGACGGGGCGGTTCCAGCGGCCCGTCACCTCGTACGTCACGCGGTCGTCGCCGGTGTCCAGGGTCCGCAGGACCTCCTCGACGCGGGCCTGCTCGGCCGGGTCGGCGACGCGGACGTCGAGGCTGGCCCACGCCGCGCCCGCGGTGACGTTCGGCCGCGTCCCGCCCGTGACGACCCCGACGTTCACGGACGTACCGACGGCGAGGTCCGTCGCGGCGTGCAGCTGCTGCACGACCCGGGCCAGCGCGAGGACGGCGCTGGCCCCGGCGGTCGGGTCGAGCCCGGCGTGCGCCTCCACACCGCGCAGGTGCACCTGGAACAGGCCGACGCCCTTGCGGGCCGTCTTGAGCGCACCCCCGGGGCCGCTCGCCTCGAGCACGAACACCTCACCGGCCCCGCGGGCCTCGGCCTCGATGACGGGCCGCGCGACGGGGGAGCCGATCTCCTCGTCGCCGTTCAGCAGCAGCCGCACCGGCGGGTGCGAGACACTCGCGTGCCGCAGCGCGGCCACGGCCCACACCGCCTGCACGAGACCCGACTTCATGTCGAAGACCCCCGGACCGCGCAGGACGTCACCGTCGAGCGAGAACGGGATCTCCGCCAGGGTCCCCAGCGGCCAGACCGTGTCGTAGTGGGCGAGCAGGAGGACGGGCGGTCCGTCGAGGTCGCCCGGGAACTCCAGGACCACGACGTCCCCGTGCTCACCGCCGGCGGTGACCTCCCGGTGGGACGGTTCGCCGAGGCGGCGGACGACGAGCTCCTCGACGACCGCCAGTCCCCGGTCGAGCGCGGCCCGGTCGTCGGACGGGGTCTCCACCTCCACGAGGGTGCGGACGTCGCCCAGGAGGTCGTCGCGGTGGGCGACGATCCACTCCGAGAGAACCGCGGCGGGGACGGTCGTCGGTTCGCTCGGCACCCCGCCATGCTGTCACCGCCGCGCCGCCGGGGCCCGGTCGGCGGCCGTTGACACCCGGTGCCGCAACGGCGAGGGTCGGCGGAGGAGGTCCGGTGCGGTCGTACGTCGAGGTGCTCAGCCCGCGGGCGCACCTGCTGCTGGCCGTGAGCGGTCTGCTGGCCCGCGTCCCGCTCGCCGTCGTGGGGTTCGCCGCCCTGCTCGTGGTGCGCCGCACGACGGGGGAGTTCGCGCTCGCCGGGACCGTGTCGGCCGTCGTCGTCGCGACGGGGGCGCTCGTCGGCCCGGCCCTGGGGCGCTGGGCCGACCGGGCCGGCCAACCCGTGGCCCTGCGCGCGGCCGCCGCCGTCGGGGTCGTCGGTGCCGCCCTCTTCGTCGTCGTGACGGGGCTCGGCGCCCCACCCCCGGTGGTCCTCGTGGCCGCCGCCGTCGTGGGGGCGGGCGTCGCCCCCGTGGGCTCGTTCACCCGCACCCGCTGGGCCCGCCGGTACCCGCGGCGCGACGGGTCCGCGGACCCGCGGCTGGCGACGGCGTTCGCGCTCGAAGGCGTCTTCGACGAGCTCGTCTGGGTCGCCGGACCCGCCCTCGCCTCCCTCGTCGCGGCGGCGGCCGACCCCCGCCTGGCCCTGCTGCTGGCCTGCGGCGCGGGTGCGGCCGGCTGCCTCGCGCTGTCCGCCCAGTCGCACGGGCAGGGGAGCGACGCCCCGGGAGGCCACCGGCGCCGCACCCTGCCCGTCACCCGCCCCGACGTCCTCGGGGTGCTGGCCGCGGGGGTCGCCGTCGGCGCCGTCTTCGGGCTCGCCGACCTGTCCGCCGTCGCGCTCACGACCGAGCGCGGGGTGCCCCAGCTCGCCGGGTCGGTGCTCGGCGCCGGGGCGCTCGGTGCCGTCGTCGGCGGACTCGTCGTCGGGGTGCTGCCGCCCGTGGCCGACTCCCGGCGCGGCGCGGTCGCCGCGGCAGCGCTGTTCGGGGTGGGGTACGCCTCCCTCGCGACCGTGCCCGGGGTCGCCGGGGTCCTCGTGCTGAGCTTCGTCGCCGGGGCCACCTACGCCCCGCTCGGCGTCGCGGTGAACCGCCTCGTCGAGGAGGCCGCCCCGGCCCACCGGCTGAGCGAGTCCCTCGCCTGGGTCAGCACCGCCGTCACGGCCGGCACCGCCCTGGGCACGGTCGTCGGCGGGTTCGTCGTGGACGCCGCGGGGGCCCGGGGCGGGTACCTCCTCGTCGCACCCCTCGCCGTCCTGCCGGTGCTCTGCACCCTCGTCGGCACCCGCCTCGTGCGGCGGCGGGAGCCGACCGGCAGGATCGGCGGGTGACCCCCACTCCACTGCCCGGCCGCTTCGCCGACCGGGACGTCGTCGTCACCGGTGGGGCGCACGGCATCGGCCGCGCCTGCGCGCTGCGGCTCGCCGCGGAGGGCGCCCGCGTCGCCGTCCTGGACCGCGACCTCGGCGCGGCGCAGGCGCTCCTGCCGGAGCTCGCGGGCACCGGTCACCGGGCGCACGCCGTCGACGTCCTCGACGACGCCTCCGTCCGGGCCGCGTTCGACGGCCTGGCCGTCCACGCCCTCGTGCACGTCGTCGGCCTCGCCCTCGCGCAGGGCGAGTTCGAGGAGTCCCGCGACGAGGAGTGGACGGCGAACCTCGACCTCAACCTGCTCGGCGCCGTCCGCTGCGCGCGGGCCGCGCTGCCCGCCCTGCGGACGCACCCGACGTCGGCCGTCGTCCTCGTGAGCTCCATCAACGCCCTCGCCGGCCTGGGCAGCGAGGCCTACGCGGCCGGGAAGGCCGGGCTGGGGGCGCTCGCGCTCAACCTGACCCGCAGCCACGCCCGGCACGGGGTGCGCACGAACGTCGTCGCCCCCGGCACGATCCGCACCCGCGTCTGGGACGACCGGCCGGGCATGCCGGACGCGTGGGCGGACTGGTACCCGCTGGGCCGCGTCGGCGAACCCGAGGACGTCGCGGCCGCCGCCGCCTTCCTCGCCTCCGACGACGCGGCCTGGATCAGCGGTCACACCCTCCCGGTGGACGGCGGTTTCCTCGCGAACGTCCGCTGATCACAGCGGCGGGGCGACGAGCGCCTCGTACGCGTCCAGCTCGGCGAGGAACTCCTCCTTGACGTCGTCGGGGGCCCAGGAGATCTCGATGGCGTTGCGCTGCAGCTGGACGAGCTCGTCCGGGCCGAGGTCGGCGGCGCGGGTCAGGGCGATGAGGTTCTCCGTCACGTACCCGCCGAAGTAGGCCGGGTCGTCGGAGTTCACCGTCACCTTCACCCCGCGGCGCAGGAGGTCGGCGATGACGGGGGCCTTGCTGTCGTCGGTGACGAACGAGTTCGAGATCGGGCAGCACGTCAGGCCCGTTCCGCGCTCCTGCAGCAGCGCGAGCAGGCGCGGGTCCTCCACGACGTTCGTGCCGTGGTCGATCCGGTCGACCTCGATGTCCTCGAGGACCTGGCGCAGGTGCTCGAGGGTGTCCTCCTGGTCGATGTCGCAGTGCGCGGTCACCTTGAAGCCGGCCGCCCGGGCCTTGGCGAACAGGTGGGCGAACTTCGCGGGCGGGTTGCCGCGCTCGTCGGAGTCCAGGCCGATGCCGACGACCTGCTCGCGGAACCCCAGCACCCGCTCGACGACGTCCTCGGCGCTCTCGACGGGCAGGTCGCGCACGATGCACAGGACCAGACCCGCGCTCAGGCCCAGTTCCTCGCGGGCCTGCACGACGGCGTCGTGGTAGCCGAGCACGACGTCCTCGAAGGCCACTCCGCGGGCGACGTGGACCTGCGGGTCGAAGAACACCTCGGCGTGCCGGACGTTCTGCTCCGCGGCCTTGCGGAAGTAGGCCAGCGCGAGGTCGCGGAAGTCCGCGCGGGTCACGAGGACGTCCATCGCGGGGTAGTACACGGCGAGGAAGGAGGCGAGGGAGTCGAAGACGTAGGTGGCCCGCACCTCCTCGACCGTGCTCTGGCCGATGTCGACCCCGTTGCGGCGGGCCAGTTCGAGCTTGAGGTCCGGTTCGAGGGTCCCCTCGAGGTGCAGGTGCAGCTCGACCTTGGGCAGGGCGGCGGTGAAGACGTCGAGGTCCATGCCGCGATCCTGCCGTGTCCGGCGCGGCCCGCGGCCAGCCGGGGCAACACGACCGCAACACGACGGCCACCGGCCGGAAACCCACCGGGAGCCTGCGCGGGGCACGCTGGGAGCTGCGCTGCACCTGAGATCGAGGAGGCCCACGTGCCGACGTGCCCCGTGCTCGACCCCCGCCTCACCGACGAGCAGGCGGCGCAGGCCTTCGCCGCCCGCGCGCTCGTCGACGGATCGCTCACCCCGCGCCACCTCGCCGGGCTGGCCGTCGCGCGCGCCCGCGCCTGCCGTCCCGCCCCGTCCCGCCCGGACCTCGGCGTGCGCACCGAGGACCTGGCGGTCCGTGGTGCCGCCGGTCCGCGCCCGGCGCGGCTCTACGTCCCGGAGGAGCTGCGGCAGTCGGCGACGGTGCTCTTCCTGCACGGCGGCGGCTGGGCGCTCGGCGACCTCGACTCCGACGACCTGCTGTGCCGGCGCCTCGCGGCGGCGGCCGGCGTCACCGTCCTCAGCCTGTCCTACCGGTTGGCGCCCGAGCACCCGTGGCCCGCCGCGCTCGACGACGCCTCGGCGGTCCTGGAGGCGCTCGCCGCGGGCCGCGTCCCCGGGCTGACGGGACCCCTCGTCGTGGCCGGTCACGGCGCGGGTGGCCAGCTCGCCGCCGTCCTGGCCCTGCGCGCCCGCACGGGGCAGGTCCCGCCGCTGGCCCACCAGCTGCTGTTCTGCCCCCTCCTGGACGACGACCTCGACCGCGACTCCCACCGCCTCTTCGGTGACGGACTGGGGCTGTCGGTGGCGGACCTGGCCTGGTTCTGGCGCATGTACGTCCCCGACCGTGCGACCCGGCACCGCAGCGACGTCGCCCCCGCGCGGGCCACGGACCTCACGGGGTGCGCCCCCACGACCGTCGTCGTGGCGGGTGCCGACCCGGTCCGCGACGAGGGGCTCGCCTTCGCGGCGGCGCTGCGGGCCGCGGGCGTCGACGCGCGCGAGGTGCTCGTCGAGGGGGTGCCGCACGACGTCCTCACGACGCCGGGGGTGGTCGCCGGGGAGCGGGCGGTCCTCGCGGCTGCCGACCACCTGACCGCGACCCTGTCCGCCACGAGGGTGCTGGACTTGCGCGAGGCCGTCCCGCAGCCACGCTGAGTACGGCACCATTTCGCAGTGTGAGCGGGGGAGGCACGGAGGAGTTCGTCGTCGACGCCGCCACGGCCCGGCGGGCCGACCGGGCCGCCGTCGTCCTCCTCGGGCTCGCCGGCGTCTACGGGCTCCTCTCGGCCGGTGTCGCCCTGGGCTTGTGGTCCGTCCACGTGGGCCGCCTCGCCGACCTCACGCTCGGCAACCTCGTCGAGATCGGGGTGCTCGCCGCCATGGTCTGGCGGGCCCGGCACTGCCACGGGATCTCGCCCTTCTGGACGTTCATGGCGGTCGGGGTGGGCGCGTACTGCGCCTCCGAGATCGCCTTCGACGTCGCCGAGGCCGTTCTCGGGCGGGGCGTGCGCGGTCTGACGGGTCTCGAGCTGGGGTACGTCGTCGGGTACGGCACCTTCCTCGTCGCGGGGATCCGGCTGGTCTGGGTGGGGGCCCGGCGCTGGCGCGTGGGGTACGTGGCCGAGGCGCTGGGCATCCTCCTGCTCTCCGCCGCGCTCGCCCAGGAGTTCCTCGTGCGGCCCGCCGTGGACGTCAGCGGCATGCCGGCGGCCGCGGTGACGACCTGGGTCATGCTCGTCGTCCTCGACGCCCTGCTCTTCCTGGCCGCCCTCGTCGCGGCCGTGCGCTCCCGCGGGCGGTGGTGGCTGCTGGCGGCCGGCTTCGGGCTGCTCACGCTCGGCGACACGACCTTCACCGTCGTGTCCCTCACCGGCCGCTACACCCCCGGCGGGGGCGTCGACGGCCTCGCCGCCGCGGGCCTGGCCCTCCTCGGCGTCGGGGCGCTGCGCATCCGCACCGAGGCGGGCGGGCGGCACCGCAGCCGCCTGTCCATCGTCGTCACCCCCGCGGTGGTCCTGCCGCTGAGCTTCGCGCTCCTGGCGGTCGACCACGTCGAGCGCCTCGACACCTCGGCCGTGTGGCTGACGGCGCTCGCCGCGACGGCCGCGATCGTCCGCCTCGTCCTGTCCCAGCAGGAGCTGCTGGAGCTGGCGACCCTGCGGCGCGAGGCGCACACCGACGACCTCACCGGGGTCGCCAACCGGCGCGCGCTGCTGGCCGACCTGGAGCGCCGGTGCGCGGCGGACGCGCCCTTCGCGCTCGCCATCGTCGACCTGGACCGCTTCAAGGAGGTCAACGACGGCCTCGGCCACGCGGCGGGGGACGAGCTGCTGCGCCAGGTCGTGCTCCAGTTGCTGCAGGCCGCGCCGGACCCCGTCCTCGTCGCGCGCCTGGGGGGCGACGAGCTGGCCCTCGTGCTGCCCGGCAGCGGTGGCCCCGGGGTCGAGGCGGCCGGCGAGGCTCTCGCCCAGGCCACGGCCGTGCACACCGCGATGGTCCGTTCCTACGACCTGCTCGGCCACCGCGTCCACGTGGCCGCCAGCCTCGGCGTCGCGACCTTCCCCGGGGACGCGCAGCGGCCCTCGGACCTCCTGCGCTGCGCCGACATCGCCATGTACGAGGCCAAGACGCTCGGGGGGACGGTGTGCGCCTTCGGCGCCGACGCCGCCCGCGACGCCAGCCGCGGCGCGCTCACCCTCATGACCCAGCTGCGGACGGCCCTGGGCCTGACCGACGACGCGCCCGCCGCCCCCGCGGACTGCGGCCGGCTGACCGTGCTGTTCCAGCCGCAGCTCGACGTCCTCAGCGGCGCGGTCTGCGGTGCCGAGGCCCTCGTCCGGTGGGACCACCCCGACCTCGGGATGCTGACCCCCGCCCGCTTCCTCGAGGAGGCGGAACGGCACGGGCTCATGGGGCACCTCACCCACCGGGTCCTCGACGACGCCCTCGCCGCGGCCGCCACCTGGGCCGTCGAGCTCCCGGGCCGGTCGCTGCGGCTGGCCGTCAACCTGTCCGCCACCAACCTCCTCGACGTCGACCTGCCCACCCGGGTCGCCGAGCTCCTGGCCCGGCACGGGCTGCCGCCCACCGCCCTCGTCCTGGAGATCACCGAGACCGTCCTCATGAGCCGCTCACCGCGCACGCGGTCGGTCCTGGAGGGTCTGCGGGCCCTCGGCGTCGGGTTGTCCATCGACGACTTCGGGACGGGGTACTCCTCGCTGGCCTACCTCAAGGAACTCCCCGTCGAGGAGGTCAAGCTCGACCGCAGCTTCGTCGCCGACATCGTCGCCGACCCGCGCTCGGCGGCCATCGTGGCCTCGACGATCTGGCTCGGTCACCAGCTCGGCGTCCGGATCGTGGGGGAGGGGGTGGAGTCCGAGCACACCCTCGGCGTCCTGCGCCGGCTCGACTGCGACACCACCCAGGGGTTCCTGCACTCCCCGCCGCTGCCCGCGGCGGAGTTCTGGGACTGGTGCGCGGTCCACCTCGCCGGGCTGGAACCCGCCCCGTAGGGTTCCCGGGGTGACGATTCCCACCATCCAGCTCCACGACGGCGTCAGCATTCCCCAACTGGGTTTCGGGGTGTGGCAGGTCCCCCCGGAGCAGACCGCCGAGGTCGTCCTGCAGGCCCTCCAGGCGGGGTACCGCCACATCGACACCGCCGCCGGGTACGGCAACGAGGCAGGTGTGGGTGACGCGTTGCGCGCCAGCGGGATCCCGCGCGAAGAGGTCTTCATCACCACCAAGCTCGCGAACGGCGAGCACGGTCGGGACAAGACGCTCGCGGCGTTCGACGCGTCCCTGGCCAAGCTCGGCCTGGAGTACCTCGACCTGTACCTCATCCACTGGCCGCAGCAGGCCGACGACTACGTCGAGACCTGGCAGGCGTTCGAGGAGCTCAAGGCGTCCGGCCGCGTCCGGACCATCGGGGTCTCGAACTTCCAGAAGACGCACCTGCGCAAGCTCCTCGACGAGACGGGGACCGTCCCGACCGTGAACCAGGTCGAGGTGCACCCCTACCTCGTCCAGGAGGACCTGCGCGCCTTCAACGCCGAGCACGGCATCGCGACCGAGGCGTGGAGCCCGCTGGCCCAGCGCCTGGACCTCGTCGCCGACCCGGTCGTGACCGGCATCGCCGACGCGCTCGGCCGCACCCCGGCGCAGGTCGTCCTGCGCTGGCACCTGCAGCAGGGGAACGTCGTCATCCCCAAGTCGGTCACGCCCGAACGCATCGTGTCGAACTTCGACGTCACGGGCTTCGAGCTCACCGGCGAGCAGGTCGACGCGCTGACGGCGCTGAACCGCGACGAGCGGACCGGCCCGGACCCCGACGTCTTCGGCTGACCCGCTAGTCCAGCGGGAGTTCGAACCAGACGGTCTTGCCGTCCCCCGCCGGGTCCAGACCCCACCGGTGGGCGAGGGTGTCGACGAGCGCGACACCCCGTCCACCGGTCGCGGTCGGCGGCACGTGCCGCACCAGGGGCCGTCCGGCGCCGCCGTCGCTCACGGACACCCGCACCGACCCCTCGACCCGGCGCAGCCGCACCTCGATGGGCTCCCCGCCGTGGCGGACGGCGTTCGTCACGAGCTCGGTCGTCAGCAGCTCCAGCGTCTGCCGGACCCGGGTGGGGAGGGGGACGGCCGCGAACTGCTCGCGCAACCAGGAACGGGTGCGCCGAGCAGCCGACGGATCAGCCCGCAGCTCCAGACGCGTCATGCCACCTCGTTCGTCCCCGACCTCGTTGGTCCCGTGACAACTCTGGCACCCGCGGCGGCCGAGGCAACCCGGACCCGCCGCGCCGACCACCGAGAGGGTGCCGTCGCCGCGCTCGACCAGGGATGATGCACCGGTGCTCACGCCGGCGAGGGACCAGACCCCGACGGGACTGGGGGAGACCACCCTCCTGCCCGCCCGCCCCGACGTCGACCTCGACCGCTTCGCGCGCCTCGGGACCCTCGCCCTCGGCGTCCCCGTGGCGCTCGTGTCGATGGTCAGCCGGCACGGTCAGGTCTTCCCCGGCGCCGTCGGCCTGCCCGAGCCGTGGCAGACCGAACGGGCCACACCCCTCACCCACTCCCTGTGCCAGCACGTCGTCACCACGGGGGCCGTCTTCGCCGTCGAGGACGCCCGCCTGGACCCGCTGACCGCGGACTCCCTGGCCATCCCGGACCTCGGCGTCGTCGCCTACGCGGGCGCCCCGTTGCGGCTGTCCGACCCGAGCGCCGGCGCGGCGGAGGGCGACTCGCCCGTGGTCGGCGTGCTGTGCGCGATCGACGGCGAGCCGCGCCGCTGGACGCCCGACCAGCTCGGGGTGCTGCAGGACCTGGCGGCCGCCTGCTCCGCCGAGCTCGGCCTGCGGATGCTGGAGGAGCGCAACCGGCTCCTGCTGCGCCTCGGCGACGCCCTCGTCGGGGCGCGCACGGTCGAGGAGGTCAGCGCCACGGTCGCGAACGTCACGAGCTCCGAGCTCGGGGGCGCCTGGAGCGGGCTGCTGCTGCCCGACGGGCACGGCCGCCTGCGGTTCACGACCCTCGCGACGCTGCCCCCGGACACCCTGCCCGAGTGGGAGACCATCGACCTCGACGCCCCCGTGCCCTCGGCCGCCGCGGCCCGCGAGCGCCGGGCGCTGCTCTTCCCCACGATCGAGGACCTGCGCGAGGCGTTCCCGCTGGTCGAGACGCAGGCGCTCATGCCCGAGTTCGCGGCCTCGGCGTACCTCCCGCTGCTCGTGCAGGACCGGCTCGTCGGGGTGCTGGACCTCGTGTGGGCCACCGAGCGCCCGACGCTCGAGGCCGAGGCGGACGTCTGGAGCGCGCTGGCGCGGTTCACGGCCCAGGCGCTGGACCGGGCGATGCTCGACGCGGAGCGGCGCTCGCGGGCCCAGGTGCTGCAGCAGTCGCTGCTGCCGCGGCTGCCGGAGTCCACGGGCCGGTTGCAGGTGCGGGGCCGCTACGTGCCGGCCACGCGCGAGGAGCAGATCGGCGGCGACTGGTACGACGTCGTCGTCGGCCCCGAGGGCGCGGTGACCCTCGTCCTGGGTGACGTCGTCGGCCACGACATGGCGGCGGCCGCGACGATGGCGCAGGTCCGCGGGCTCCTGCGCGCCTTCGTCTGGGACCGCGGTGCCTCGCCGACGGGCCCGGTGGAGCGGCTGGACCGCGCGCTGCCCGGTCTCGGGGTGGACGCGCTCGCGACCCTCGTCGTGGCGTGCGTGGAGGAGGGGCCGGACGGGTTCGCGCTGCGCTGGACGAACGCGGGGCACCCGCCGCCGGTCCTGCTGCACCCCGACGGCCGCACCGACCTGCTCACCGGGGCACCGGACCTGCTCGTGGGCCTGGTGCCGGACGCCCCGCGGCACGAGCACGTGGTGCCCGTCCCGTCGGGAGCGACGCTCGTGCTCTACACCGACGGGCTCATCGAGCAGCGCGGGCGCAGCCTCGTCGGGGGCATCGAACGCGTCCGGGAGTCGTTGCGCAGCAACCGGAGCACCGACCTGGACGTGCTGCTCGACACGCTGCTGGACGAGCTGGTCGGCAACCGGGGCGAGGACGACTGCGCCCTTCTGGCCGTCCGCTTCCCCTGAGGAGCCCACCGTGACCGGATCCCTCACCGACGTCGACGGCGTGCACGTCGGGCAGGTGACCCGCCGCGGCGACGGCTGGCTGACCGGCGTCACGGTCGTGCTCCCGCCCCCGGGGACCGTCGGGGGCGTCGACGTGCGCGGTGGCGGCCCCGGCACCCACGAGACGGACGCCCTCGACCCCCGCACGCTCGTCCCCACGGTCGACGCCGTCGTCCTCACGGGCGGATCGGCCTACGGCCTCGTCACCGCGCACGGCGTGCAGCGCTTCCTCGCCGAGCGGGGACGCGGGTTCCCCGTCGGGACCGCCCCGGGGGAGGTCGTGCCGATCGTGCCGGCCGCCGCGGTGTTCGACCTCGGCCGCGGGGGAGTCTTCGCGAACCACCCCACCGAGGAGATGGGCCACGCGGCCGCGGCGGCCGCCTCGGCGGGTCCGGTGGAGCGCGGGGTGGTCGGAGCGGGCACGGGCGCCGTCGTCGGCGGGCGCTGGAAGGGCGGGGTCGGCAGCGCGTCGGCGAAGGTCGCCGTCGCGGACGGCGAGGTGGTCGTCGCGGCGCTCGCGGTCGTCAACGCGGTGGGCGTCCCCGTGGGCGGGCCGCCGGGCCGGGGGGAGGCGTCCCCGCTCAACACGACCCTGGTGGTCGTCGCCACGGACGCGGCGATGGACCCGGCGGAGACGTCCCGGACGGCGACGGCCGCGCACGCGGGGCTCGCGCGGGCCCTGGACCCCGTGCACACGCTGGCCGACGGGGACACCGTCTTCGCGCTCGCGACGGGAGCCGTGCCGCTGTCCGCGGACCGTCCCGCGCGGGTGGGGCAGCTGGTGGAGCTGCAGCGCGTGGCGGCCGAGGTCGTGCGCGTGGCCGTGCTCGACGGGGTGGCCTCCGCCGAGGCCGTCGGGGAGTGGGCGCGCTTCCCCGGGTGAGCTCAGGCGCCGGTGCGCAGGTCGATCGTGCGGGGCGAGGGGGCGGAGCGGACGCGTCCCTTGCCCGAACCCTTGGCCTCGTACATGGCCTGGTCGGCCTGCTGGAGCACGCGGGTCGCGTCCTGGGACGCGTCGGCCATCGCGAGGCCGACGCTGATGCCGACGCGGAACTCCCAGCCGGCGACGGGGAACGGGTCGCGCATCGCGGCGACGATGCGCTCGGCGACGTCCGCGGCGGTCGCCTCGTCGGGCAGGCCGGGGCAGACGACGGCGAACTCGTCCCCACCGAGGCGGGCGACGGTGTCGCCGGGGCGCACGGCCGCGCTGAGCCGGTCGGCGACGTCGATGAGGACGTGGTCGCCGGCCGCGTGGCCGCCGGTGTCGTTGACGGGTTTGAAGTCGTCGAGGTCGCAGTACAGGAGCGCGACCTGGTCGCCGCTGCGGGCGGCGGCCGACAGCGCGTGCCGCAGCCGGTCCTCCAGCAGCGTCCGGTTCGGCAGCCCCGTCAGCGGGTCGTGCAGGGCGGCCTCGCGCAGCCGACGCTGGACGAGCCGGCGCTGGGTCACGTCGATGACCTGCACGACGGCCCCGACCTCGCCGGGCCGCCCGTCGTCGCCGGGGGTGGGCCAGGCGGCGGCCGCGAGTTCGAGCCACACCTCGCCGTCGCCGTGCTGCAGCTCGGCGTGCCAGTGCGCCTGCCGGCCCTCGCCGACCTCGAGCGCCATCTCGGCGGCGGCGGTCACGAAGGTCTCGCGGTGGTCGGGGTGGACCTGCTCGGACCAGTCCGAGCCGACGGGGACGTCGACGCCGAGCATCGACTGCAGGCGCTCGTTGACGCGGGCCACGACGGCGGACCCGTCGGGCCGCAGCCGCAGGAGCGCCACCCCGAGGAGGGCGTCGTCGAAGGTGCGGCGGAAGACCTCCTCGCGGCGTTCGGCGACGACGGCGGCCCGCTCGCGGGAGCGGACGACGAGCGACATGACGAGCGCGACGGCGCCGGAGACGAACAGGAGCGCCTGCAGCGCGAGGGAGCCCTGGAGGCCGTCGCCGTACGGGCCGTAGCCGCGGGCCGTCCCGGTGGTGGCGACGACGGCGACGACGAGCTGGGCGGACAGCGCCCGGCCCACCCCCAGACGTGCCGCGCCCCAGAGGATCGGGACGATGACGAGGAAGGCCCAGGGGCCGCGGGTCTGGTTCCAGAAGACGGTGCCGGACACGGCGGCGGACAGGACCAGCACGAGGAGCCACTCCGAGACCGCGGCCCGGGAGCGCCGGTCGTCCGGGCGGGCGAGCCCGGCCGAGCGCGGCGCGAGCAGCAGGAGCGGGGCGACGAGCAGGATGCCCAGGAGCTGGGCGAGCGCGTAGGGACCGCCGTCGCGGGGGTCGGCGGTCTGGACGAGCAGGGTCGCCGCGGCGACCCCGGCGCCCGCACCGGCCGTGAACCGCCAGGCGTCCCGGCCCCGACGCAAGCGCGCAGACTCCCCTCGGCCGAGGGCGGTGATCAGCGCTGCGCCGACCCCGCACTGCAGCGCCTGCGCGCTCGCGAAGATGGGTGCCTCGATGCCGCCCACGGGGACCAGGTGGGAGGCGAGCACCGAGCCGACGAGCGTCCCGCCGACGCACCACCACCGCCGGGCCGGACGGCGGACCGCCAGCCCGAGCGCCGCGCCGCCGGCCGGCCACCAGACGACCTGGGTGAGGTCGCGGGTGTCCGCCAGCAGCGTTGCGACCACGGCGAGGACGGTGACGACGAGGGCCGTCGTGACCGCGAGTCGGATTCCGCCACCGCGCACGGGGGCGTCGGGGCGGGTGGTCCGGGCGGGATCACCCGTCCGGCCCTGCTGCAGTCTCGCGATCATGCCCACCCTCTCGGCAGGAGGGACGCGTTCCTTGAGTGCTCCGAGCGGGTGAACCTCGAATCGTGGCCGAGCCGTGATCCACCGAGTCTGTGACGGAGCGTGATGATGCTCTCACCACTGCGTCACCGGGGTGCCGTGACCACGAGGTAGCGGGTGGGTGTGTCGCGCGGCGCGCGGAACGTGCAGTCCGCCGCCGGGCCGAGCAGGAGGCCGTCACCGGCGGCGAGGACGTGCTCGACGGTCCCCTCGGTCAGCGCGAGCGTCCCCGCGAGCACCCACACCTGCTGGTGGATGCGGGTGTACGCGGCGGCCGGGTAGGTCACGGCGGCGCCGGCGGGCAGCTCGACCTCGGTGAGCTCGAGGTGGCTGCCGGGCGGGGACAGCCCGCGCCGGCGGTACCCCGTCGCGGGGTCGGTCCAGACGGGGGCCTCGTCCGCGCGCACGAGCCGCTCGTCCTCGCGCGCCGGTTCCTCCACGCGGGCGAACAGCTCCGACAGCGTCAGGCCGAGGGGGCCGCAGAGCCGGCCGAGCAGGGCGGCAGAGGGCTGGGACGCCCCGCTCTCGACCTTCAGGACGGCTCCGCGCGAGACACCGGAGGCCTCGGCCAGGGCCGCGGTGCTCAGGCGCCGGTCGAGCCGGGCCGACCGGAGCACCCCGGCGAGCCGGGTGCCGAAGTCACCCGTTCCGCTGTCCTCCACGGCCCCACTCTACGGAGCACTCCAGTGAGCACTCTGGCGACACTCGTGCCTACTGTGGTGGTCATGGCCGCCTCTGCACCGCTCCCCGACCGCGCCCCGACCCCCGTGCGCACGCCGCCGCCCGGGGCCCACGCGCTCGTCGTCGGCGCCACCGGCATCACCGGTACCGCCCTGGCCGAGCAGCTCGTCGCGGCGGGCTGGCGCACCTCCGGTCTCTCGCGCCGGCCCCCGACCGTCGACGGGGTCGCGCACGTGCGCGCCGACCTCTTCTCGCGCGACAGCCTGCAGGCCGAGCTCGCCGGGCTCGCCCCCACCCACGTGTTCGTCACGGCCTGGGCGCGGCAGGAGACCGAGGCCGAGAACGTGCGGGTCAACGGCGGGATGGTCCGCGACCTGCTCGCCGTCCTCGGCCCCCAGGGGTCGGTGCGGCACACCGCCCTGGTCACCGGCCTCAAGCACTACCTCGGGCCCTTCGAGGCGTACGGGCAGGGCGACCTGCCGGACACGCCGTTCCTCGAGGACGCCCCCCGCCTGGACGCGGAGAACTTCTACTACGCCCAGGAGGACGAGCTCTTCGCCGCGGCCGCCCGGTACGGGTTCGGCTGGTCGGTGCACCGCGCGCACACCGTCACCGGGTTCGCGGTCGGCAACGCCATGAACCTCGTGCCGACCCTCGGGGCCTACGCCGCGGTCGTGCGGGCCACCGGTCGGCCCTTCACCTTCCCGGGCTCGCGCACGCAGTGGGACGGCGTCGTCGACCTCACCGACGCCGGGCAGCTCGCCGACCACCAGCTGTGGGCCGCCACGACCCCGGCCGCCGCGGACACGGCCTTCAACGTCGTCAACGGCGACGTCGTCCGCTGGCGCCGGCTGTGGCCGCGGCTGGCCGGGCACCTCGGGGTCGAACCCGTCGGCCCCGGGCGCGAACCGCTGACGCTCAGCGAGCAGATGCGCGACGCCGAGCCCGTGTGGGCGCGGCTCGTGGCCGAGCACGGCCTCTCCGAACCGGACCTGTCGAAGGTCGCGTCGTGGTGGCACAGCGACTCCGACCTGGGCCGGGACGTCGAGGTGCTCGCCGACATGACGCGCAGCCGGCTGGCCGGGTTCACGGGGTACGTCAGCACCGAGCGGGCGCTGCTCGGTCTCGTCGACCGCTACCGCGGCGCGCGCGTCCTGCCGGCCTGAGAACGGGCGCGGCGCTCGGCCTCGAGGAAGCGGTCGTGCGCCGCGTGCGCCGTCACGCGCGAGGTGACGTCCACCTGGTACCCGGCCACGTGCGTGACCACGTCGCCCTCGGCCCGCAGGGGAGCCAGCAGCAGCTCGTTCCAGAACACCGACCCGTCCGCCCGCCGGTTGAGCAGCGTCTCGCGGACCGGCTCGCCGGCGGCCAGGGCGTCCCGGATGCGGGCCCGTGCGTTCTCGCTCGTCTGCTCCGTCTGCAGGAAGCGGCAGTTGACCCCCAGGACGCGCTCGGCCGGGTACCCCGTCAGCGCCGTGAACGCCGGGCTCACCCAGCAGATCGGCAGGTCGGCCGTGCGGGCGTCGGAGATGACGAGGGAGACCCCGGCCTCGTCCAGCGCGGACTGCTCGTAGCCCACGAGTCCGGGCAGGACGTCGGCGTCGAGGGCGGGGGGACGGCGGGGGCCGTCGGCGGCTGGGGACATCGAGACCTCTCTCGGCGGCCGGGGTGGAACCTTTCACCCTCCGTTCCGATGATGCCGCGTCCGCCCGTCCGGCGCAGGCGAACCGTCCGGTGGGTGCGGGAACGCGTGCCCGACACTGGGGCGGTGAGCATCCCGCACTCCTCGCACTGGGGCGCCTTCTCGGTCGTCCCGACCGCTGGCGGCGTCCAGGTCCTGCCGCACCCCGACGACCCCGAACCGTCGGCGCTGCTCGCCAACGTCGCCGTCGCCGCCACCCCCACCGCCCGGGTCCTGCGCCCGCACGTGCGCCGCGGCTGGTGGGAGGACGGCCCGGGGCCCGACGAACGGCGCGGCCGCGACGAGTTCCTGCCCGTGGAGTGGGACGAGCTCCTGGACCGCGTGGCCGCCGAGTACCGCCGGGTCCTGGACGCACACGGCCCCCGCGGCGTCTACGCGGGCTCGTACGGCTGGGCCAGCGCCGGTCGGTTCCACCACGCGCAGAGCCAGCTGCACCGCTTCTCCCACGTCCTCGGCGGCGCCGTCCGGTCGTCCTGGACGTACAGCCACGGCGTCGGGGAGGTCCTCATGCCCCGCGTCGTCGGCAGCCAGGAACCCCTCATCTCCCCGACGTCCTGGTCCAGCGTGGAGGAGCACACCGACCTCGTCCTCGCGTTCGGCGGTCTGCCCGCGAAGAACTCCGAGGTCGCCAGCGGCGGGATCAGCCGGCACGAGGTCGCCGGCCGGCTGCGGCGGGCCCGCGCGCGGGGGGCGGAGTTCGTCCTCGTCTCCCCGCTGCGCGACGACCTGGCCGCCGAGCTGGGGGCGCAGTGGCTCGACGTCGTGCCCGGCACCGACGCCGCCCTCCTGCTGGCGATGTGCCACGTCCTGCGCGCCGAAGGCCTGCACGACGAGGAGTTCCTGCGGCGGTTCACGGCCGGGTCGCAGGAGTTCCTCGCCACGCTCGACCCCTTCACGCCGGAGTGGGCCGAGCCGATCACCGGGATCGCTGCCGGGACGGTCCGGGACCTGGCCCGCCGCGCCGCGCGCGGCCGGACGATGGTGACGGTCAGCTGGTCCGTCGCCCGCACCCGGTTCGGCGAGCAGCCCCTGTGGGCGGCCGTCGCGTTCGCCGCGATGCTCGGGCAGATCGGGCTGCCCGGCGGGGGTTTCGGCCACGGCTACGCCTCCACGGGCGGGGTCGGCAGACGGGCGGGTTCCTACCCGCTGCCGACGTTCCCGCAGTTCGCCGACCCGCTGCGCGTGCGCATCCCCGTGGCCCGGATCGCCGACGCGCTGCTGCACCCGGGGGAGGAGTACGACGTCGACGGCCGCCGCGAGACGTACCCGCACCTGCGCCTCGTGCACTGGGCCGGCGGGAACCCGTTCCACCACCACCAGGACCTCTCCCGGTTGCAGCGCGCGTTCCGCGCCGCCGAGACCGTCGTGGTCCACGAACCGTTCTGGACGGCCACCGCCCGGCACGCCGACGTCGTCTTCGCCTCCACGACCACGTTGGAGCGCAGCGACATCGGGGCCGCCCGCTACGACGACCGGCTCATCGCCATGGGGCGCGTGCACGAACCCCTCGGGCAGGCCCGGGACGACTACGACGTCCTCGCGGAGCTGTCCCGCCGGCTCGGCACGGGCGAGCGGTTCACGGAGGGCCGCACCGGACTCGAGTGGGTCGAGCACCTCTGGGAGGAGTGGCGCTCCGGTCCCGCCGCGCGCGCCGGGATCACGGCCCCGTCCTACGCGGAGTTCGTCGCCGCGGGTGAGTTCGTCCTGCCCCCCGAACCCAGCGAGAAGGTGATGTTCGCGAGCTTCCGCGCCGACCCGCAGACCTACCCGCTGCGCACCCCGAGCGGCCGGGTGGAACTGCACTCCGACACGGTCGCGGCGTTCGGCTACGACGACTGCCCCGGCCACCCGGTGTGGCTGGCGCCGGAGGAGGTCCCCGACGCACAGTTCCCGCTGCACCTGGTGGCGAACAACCCCGCGACGCGGTTGCACAGCCAGCTCGACCACGGCGCCACGTCGCAGGCGGGGAAGGTCGCCGGCCGCGAACCCGTCCGGATGCACCCCGACGACGCCGCCGACCGGGGTCTGAGCGCGGGGCAGGTCGTCGTCCTGCGCAGCCGGCGCGGCAGCTGCCTCGGCGGGCTCGTCGTCTCCGACGCCGTGCGGCGCGGGGTCGTCCAGATGTCCACCGGCGCCTGGTTCGACCCCGTCGCGGGGGCGGCCGCGGGGGTGACGTGCGGGCACGGGAACGTCAACGTCCTGACCCGCGACGTCGGGTCCTCGCGGCTCGCGCAGGCCTGCACGGGACAGCACGCGACGGTCCAGGTGAGCGCGTTCGACGGGGTCCCGCCGCGGGTGACGGTGTTCGACCAGCCGTCCTGACCCCCCGGGGCCGTGCGAAACCCGGTGGCGGCCACCCGGCCGCCCCGGGCAGCCTGCGTCGGGTGCTCCCCGTCGACTTGCACCCGTTCGCCGCCCTGCGCCTCACCGTGCCCCACCCCGAGGGGGACGTGGAACTGCGCACGGGGGACCTCGAGGGGGTCCTCGCGCTGTCCCGGGTCGCCGCCGCGGGCGTCCACGCCGACGACGCCATGCCCTTCGCGAACCCGTGGACGGACTGCGACCCGGTCGAACGGGCCCGGCGGACCCTGCAGTGGCAGCTCCTCGGGTGGGCGACGTGGACACCGCAGGACTGGCGTCTCGACTTCGTCGTGCGCCGCGCGGGTGTCGTCGTCGGGACGCAGTCGCTGGAGGCGCGCGACTTCCGCGTGCTGCGGGAGGTGACGACCGGCTCGTGGCTCGGGCGCGAGCACCAGGGCCGGGGGACGGGGACGCTCATGCGGGCGGCCGTCCTGCACCTGGCCTTCGAGGGTCTGCGGGCGGTCCGCGCCCGCAGCGACGCGTTCCTCGACAACCCGGCCTCGCTCGCCGTCTCGCACCGGCTCGGCTACCGCGACGACGGACGGCGGACCCTCGTGCGCCAGGACGCCCCCGTCGAGACGCAGCGGTTGCGCCTGGAGGCCGCCGACTGGGCCGCCCGTCCCCGGGTGCCGGTGCACGTCGACGGTCTCGACCCGGTGCTCGCCGCCCTCGCCTAGCGCGCCCGGGCCCGGTCGACAAGTCCAGAGCCGGTGGATCGGCCGAACGGGTCGGCGAGCGGCCCCGGGTGGGGCATCATGGGGCTCCGAACACGGCGCACCGCCCCGCGAGGGGGGACGCCGCCGAGGCGCGGAGGAGCCGCAGGTGACGACCGAGGGATGGCCTGACGACAGGCTCACCTCCTCCGACGTCCCGTCCCTCGTGCGTCACCACGCCGGGCCGGTCGAGGACCCCGACCGCTACGAGCTGCTCGGGGAGGCCGAGGGCGCCGACGAGGCGTGGCACGTGCTCGACCACCGGGCGGCCGCGGGCGAGGCCCTCTTCACGCTCGCCGCCCTCCGCCCGCGCGACCTCGAGGTCCGGCACACCCCGGACGACGAGGACGCGGTGGAGGGGGACGACGACGCCTCGTCCCCCGAGGAGCTCTGGCGCGACCGGGCCGCGGGGCTCGCCCGCGTCCGGCACGCCCGCCTCGCCGGGGTCGTCGACACCTTCTCCGGCCCCGCCCCGCACCCGCCGGGCCAGGCGCCGGCCGGTGCCGCGGACTGGAGCTACGCCGTCCTCGAGCAGGCCGCCGGGCGGTCCGTCGCCGACTGGCTGCGCGACGACCCGGGCGCGGGGGTCGAGGAGCGGTTCACCGTCCTGGCGACGGCGGCCAGCGTGCTGTCCGAGCTGCACCGCGGCTCCGAGGAGGCCCCGCCGCTGGTCCACGGCGACATCACGCCCCGGTCCGTCCGGCTCGGGGGCTTCTGGCCCGCCGACGGCGTCCGCCTCGCCGGCGCGAGCCTCGGCGGGTTGCGCCGGGGTCCGCTGCAGCAGTCCCCGCACTCCGTCTACACGGCCCCCGAGGTGCGGGCGGGCGCCCTGCCGTCGGCGGCCAGCGACGTCTTCGGCTTCGGCGCGACCGCGTTCTTCGTGTTGACGGGGACACCGCCGGCCACCTCGCCCGAGGGCGTCGTCGACCCCTCCCTCGTGCGCCGCCAGCTCGCCGCCGCCCCGCTCACCGCCGCCCACCCGGGGCTGGCCGACCTGCTGCTGCAGGCCCTGGCGGCCGACCCCGCGCAACGGCCGGACCGCCTGCCGGCGTGGGTCAACGGCATGCGCGCCTTCGTCGAACCCCGGCCGACGCTCGACCCCTACGACGGCCAGGACGCGGTGACGACCTACGTCCCCGTCGCCGCGCCCCGCACCACCCGGGCGCTGCCCAAGCGGCCCGTCGTGGTCGTCGTCGGCGCCCTGCTGCTCGCCACGGCGGGCACGGCCGTGGCCATCACGGCCGTCCAGCAGGGCAAGCTGCGCGACGTCCCGAACCCGGTGGCGATCGTCCAGCCGCCGCGGGAGTCCTCGACCCTGCCGACGTCGTCGGTCCCGCAGCCGGCGACGACCGCCGCGACGGGTGGCGAGGGGACCTCCACCGGCCGCTCCGGCGGCGGGGGCCAGGCGCCCTCGACCCGGCGCAGCACCTCGGCGCAGGCCCCCTCGGCCCAGGTCCCGTCCTCGGTCGTGCCCTCGGGCGCGCCGCCGCAGGCGCTCACGGGGGAGGGGACCCCGGGTGCTCCCGCCGTGCCCCCGAGCGTGCCCGGACCCGTCCTCGCCCCGCCGTTCGTGACGACCGCCCCCACGGCCTCGGCGATCCCGCCGGTCACGGGACCGACGTCGACCACGACGAGCCCCGCCCCGCCGCCCACGTCGGCCGCGCCCACGTCGAGCATCCCGTCGACGATCCGCCCGCCGACGCGACGACCCGTCGTGACGCCGCCGCCCGTGGTGACGCCGCCGCCGGTGACGCTGCCGGGCACGCCGCCCGCCAGCCCGACGACGACGCAGTCGACGACCGTCACCCCCCTGCCCACCCCCACGGACACGGCGACGGTGACGGGTACCGCGACGGGCACGGTCACCGATCCGGCCCGGCCCCGCGGCGGCCAGACCCCCTGAGACCGGGGCCTCAGACGGCGACGCGGCTGCGACCGCGTCCCTGCAGGAGCGCGCACACCGCGTAGCCCGCCCCCAGCGCGACGGCCACCCCGCCGAGCCGTCCGTCGGCGGGCACGAGGACGACGGCGGCCGCGCACGCCAGGCAGTAGCTCACGTTGAAGACGAGGTCGTAGGCCGTGAACACGCGGCCCCGGAACGCGTCGTCCACGCTGCGCTGGACGACCGTGTCGACGCCGATCTTGGCGCCCTGACCGCCCAGACCCAGCAGCCCCGCCGCGACCGCCAGCAGCGGTTGCGACGTCGTGAGCCCCAGGACGACCTGCCCGGCCGCGGCGACCAGCAGGCACCCGCTGATCCAGCGGTGGACGCGCCCACGTCCGGCCCCCCACGGCGCCAGCACGGCCGCCAGCCCCGAGCCGACCGCCACGGCGGCGAGCAGGACGCCCAGCGCGGCCAGCCCGGCGGACGGGTCGTCCTCGGCGGCCAGGACGCGCCGGCACAGCACGACCATCGCCACCGTCGTCAGCCCGAACGACCAGCGGTGCCACGCGATGAGCCCGAGGGCCGCCGCCGCCGGGCGACGCTCCCGCAGGTGCCGCACCCCCGCGACGACGTCGGCCGCGCTGTGGCGCAGGCTCCGCCGCCCCGGTCCGACCGCGCCCGGCGGCGGACCCAGCAGCGTCCGGGGGAAGGCCAGGGCGATGAGCCCGGAGGCGGCGTAGGCGAGCGCCGCCACGACGAGGGCCCCGACGTCGGCCCCCGAGCCCGTGCCGAGCGCGGCCGTGACGGCCACCGTCGCCGTGGCACCGACCCCGGCCGCGACGGTCCCGGCGGTCGGGGTGACGGAGTTCGCCAGCACGAAGCGGTCCGGGGTGACGACGTGCGGCAGCGCCGCGGACAGCCCCGCCAGCAGCGCCCGGTTCACCGACAGGACCGCCAGCGCGAGGACGCCCACGACGACGTCGGAGGACCCCGCGGCCAGCGCGCCGGCGCCCAGCAGGGCCACCGCGGCGCGCAGCACGTTCCCCCAGCCGAGCACCGACCGCCGGGGCCGCCGGTCGAGCAGGACCCCCGCCCACGGCCCGACGACGGTGAACGGCAGCAGCAGGACGGCGGCGGCGAGGGCGACGGCCGCGGGCGTCGCCTGCCGTTCGGGGGAGAAGAAGAAGAGGGAGGCCAGGCCCGCCTGGAAGGCCCCGTCGGCCGCCTGCCCCGTCAGCCGGACGGCCAGCAGGTGCCGGTACCGGGGCGTGCGCAGCAGCCCTCCCAGCTCGCGCAGGACCGCCACCGGCACACCGTAGCGAGCCCGCACGGGCCCGTCGGCAGCCCGGTGGCGAGGCTGTGGAGGTGTCGTGCGAACCCGTCCGGCCCCCGTCGGAGGGCGGGCGGGCCCCACCCGCCGACGCATACTGGAGCGGCAGCTGCCGATGGAAGGCTGCCCCACCCCACCGCTGGAGGACCAGACCCCCGTGGCTCCACGACGCCCCGCCCCCGCCCCTTCGCCCCGTCCCGCCGCCCGGCAGACCGGCCGCGGTGGTCGGCCGGTGCGTCGTCGCCCGCGCCGCCGGGCCGTCCTCGGCTGGCTGCTGGGGCTGTTCCTCGCCGGGGTGGCGCTCGCCGTCGGGGGCTTCGCCGCGGCCTACGAGCTGGTGAAGATCCCGGACCCGAACAAGCTCGCGGACGCGCAGACGAGCACCGTCTACTTCGCGGACGGCACGACCCAGCTCGGCACCTTCGCGGCGCGCAACCGCGAGAACGTCACGCTCGACCAGGTCCCCGACCACGTGCAGAAGGCGGTGCTGGCCGCCGAGGACCGCACCTTCTACGAGAACCGCGGCGTCTCGCCGACGGGCATCGCCCGCGCGGTGTGGACGAACCTCAGCGACGGGACCACCCAGGGCGGGTCCACGCTGACCCAGCAGTACGTCAAGAACTACTACCTGACGGACAAGCAGTCCTACACGCGCAAGTTCGAGGAGTTCTTCATCTCGTTGAAGATCGACCAGCAGGAGTCGAAGGACGAGACGCTGCAGAACTACCTCAACACCGTGTACTTCGGCCGCGGCGCCTGGGGCATCCAGGCCGCGTCCCAGGCCTACTTCGGTGTGGACTCCTCCCAGCTCGACGTGTCGCAGGGTGCGCTGCTGGCCTCGTTGCTCAAGGGCCCGAGCAACTACGACCCGCGCAAGGGCCCGGAGCAGGCGGCGGCCGCGAAGGCCCGCGTCGACTACGTCCTCGACGGCATGGTGTCCGAGGGCTGGCTGTCCCCGGCCGACCGCGCCAAGGCCGGTCTGCCGCAGACGATCGAGCCGAAGCCGAACACGCAGTGGCAGGGCCCCAACGGGTACCTGCTGAAGACCGTCCAGGACGAGCTGACCGGCAAGGTCGGGTTGTCGGAGGAGGACATCGAGCGCGGCGGGCTGAAGATCGTCACCACGTTCGACCCCAAGGCGCAGGCCGCGGCCGTCCAGGCCGTGCAGGACCAGCTGCCGTCGAAGCTGCCCGAGGGCTTCCACGTCGGCCTGTCGGCCATCGACCCGAAGACGGGCGGCGTCACCGCCATGTACGGCGGGGCGAACTGGGTCGACAACCAGTTCAACGACGTCACCCAGGCCCGGGCGCAGCCGGGGTCGACCTTCAAGCCCTTCGCGCTCGTCGCGGGCCTGGAGGACGGCATCTCGCTCAAGACGACGTTCAACGGCTCCAGCCCGCAGACCATCGACGGCTGGCCCGCCCGGAACTACGGCAACGAGCAGTTCGGTCGCATCGACCTCGTGACGGCCACCGAGAACTCGGTCAACACGGTGTACGGCCAGCTCAACGAGCAGGTGACGCCGGCCAAGACGCGGGACGTCGCCGTCGCGGCCGGCTACCCCGCCGACACGCCGGGACTGACCGGCCCGCAGTACATCTCCAACGTGCTGGGCACGGCCGCGCCGCACCCGATCGACGTCACGCAGGCGTACGCGACCTTCGCCGCCCAGGGCAAGCGCACCGCCTGGCACACCATCGCGACCATCGACGACTCGACGGGTGCGCGGACCTACACCGCGTCCCCGACGACCACGCAGGCCTTCCCGAGCGACGTGGCGGCCGACGCCACCTACGCCCTGCAGCAGGTCGTGAAGTCCGGCACCGGCTCCTACGCCGGCAGCCGGCTGGGCCGGCCCGCCGCGGGCAAGACGGGGACGACGAACGACAACCTCGCCGCCTGGTTCGCCGGGTTCACTCCGGACATGGCCGCGAGCGTCGCCCTCTTCCAGACCAGCCCGGACGGGACCAAGAACGTCTCGCTCGACCTCGGCGGCGGGGAGGTGACGGGCGGTTCCTACCCGGTCCGGATCTGGACGGCGTTCATGCGCGCCGCCCTCCAGGGCACGCCGAAGAGCACCTTCCCCGACCGCGCGGACGTCGGCACCGCGCGCGGATCGTCCTCCGGCTCGACGTCGACCTCGACGCAGCGCCCGACGCCCAGCGGCACGCCCTCGGACACCGCCACGCAGACCCCGACGGACACGCCGAGCGACAGCCCGAGCGGCAGCCCGACGTCGTCCGGCGGGGCCACCGACGGTGCGACGGCGACGCCGACCTCGGGGGCCACCGGCCGGCCCACGGGGCCCGGCCGTCCCACCGCCACGGCCACCGGCGACGGCGGCCCGGGTCAGGGCCCCGGTCCCGGACAGGGACAGGGACCGGGACCGGCGCGCGGTGACGCGGGACCCGGTGCGGGCGCGGCGCCGAACCCGGCTGCGGCCGCCGCCGACAGCACGGCGGCGGGCGCGACGGCGACCGGGTAGGGGAAGCTGCAGGGGTGACCTCGACCACGCCGGACCCCGGGTCCGTCCCGGAGGCGTCCACCGCGGAGGCAGCCACCCCGCAGACGCCGGTCCCCTCCGTGCCGCCGACGGCGGTGGACCCGCTGGCCCGGGCCGGCAGCGAGGTGCTCGGCGGGCCCGCGGGACGGCGCCTGGCGGGTGACGGTCCCTGGTGGGTGCGGGCCCTGCCCGTGTCGGTCCTGCTGGCCACGGTCGCGGTCGCCCTCGGCGCGGTCACCAAGCACCACTGCCGGGCCCAGGGCTGGAACACCCCGGACCAGTTCGTGCACGCCTGCTACTCCGACCTGCCGGTCGTCTACACCTCCTCCGGGCTCGCCTCCGGTGCCGGTCCCTTCTCCGAGGGGGTCAACCTCGGGCAGCCGCCGCTGACGGCCCTGCTGTCCTGGCTCGTGGCCCGGGTGGCCCCGCACGAGGTGACGGTCGCGGCCCAGCGGACCTACTTCGACACCGCCGCGGTGCTCCTGCTCCTCGCCGCCCTCGTCGTGGTCGTCGCCGTGCACTCGGTGACCGGTGCCCGGCGCGGCTGGGACACCGTGCTCCTGGCCGCGAGCCCGGTCCTCGTGCTCTCCTCGCTGCTGTCCTTCGACCTCGTCGCCGCGGCCCTGGCGACCGCGGGGCTGGCCTGCTGGGGACGCCGGCGCCCGGTGGCCGCCGGTGTCCTGCTGGGGTTGGCGCTCGCCGCCCGCGCCTACCCGTTGCTGCTGCTCGTGGCGCTCGTCCTGCTGGCGGTGCGGACCGGCCGGCGCCGCGCCGTCGGGCTGACCGTGGGCACCGCGTTCGGGACGTGGCTGCTCGTGAACCTCCCCGTGGCCCTCACGGCACCCACCGCGTGGGGGGCACCGCTGCGTTCCTTCCTGGACCAGCGGGCGGGGTACGGCTCGCTGTGGCTGCTGCCGCAGCTCGTGCAGCAGGCCGTGGGCGTCAAGGACGCCGCGGGGCTGCCCGGCGGGGCCGTCGTCGTCCTGACGATCGGGTCCTGGGTCGTGTGGGTGCTGCTCGTGGCGGTCTTCGTCCTGTGGGCCCCCCGCCGCCCGCGCCTGCCGCAGGTGGCGTTCCTGCTGGTGGCGGGCTTCTGCGTGCTCGGTGCGTCCTTCCCGCCCCAGGCCTCCCTCTGGCTGCTGCCGCTGGCGGTGCTCGCGGTCCCGCGCTGGCGCGACCACGTCCTGTGGTGGGGGGCCGAGGCGGCCTACTTCGGCGCCGTCTGGCTCTACATCGCCGGGCAGACGAACACGAACCGCGCGTTGCCGCCGGAGCTGTACGCGACGGTGCTGCTGGCCCGGGTCGCGGCGATCGCGTGGCTCGTGGTCTGCGTGGTCCGCGAGGTGCGGCACCCGGCCGACGACCCCGTGCGCGCCACCCGCGGCCTGGACGACCCCGCGGGCGGTGACGTCGACCGGGCGCCGGACGCCCTCGTCGTGCGGGTGGCCTGACGACCCGGTCTCCACAGGCACCGGCCGCCGGCCCGCTGTGGACGGCCGGGCCGGGCGCAGCGGACGCGGCGGCAGAGTGGACGTCGTGGGCCCGGTAGACTCGTCGGGTTCCCCTCCTCGCCGTGGCTCCTCCACGGTCGCGGGCGGGGGACGACACGCACCGAGACCCTCCTGCCACGGAGAGACCGTGGCCGCATGAGACCGAAGGAGGTGGGGAATGAGCGCGCGTCAGTACGAGCTCATGGTGATCCTCGACGCGGAGCTGGAAGAGCGGACCGTTGGTCCCTCGCTCGACCGCTTCCTCAACGTGGTTCGCCAGGGTGGTGGCGAAGTCGGCAAGGTCGACATCTGGGGCCGCCGCCGGCTCTCCTACGACATCAAGAAGAAGTCCGAGGGCATCTACGCCGTCGTCGAGCTCAACACCGAGCCCGCCGTCGCGCAGGAGCTCGACCGTCAGCTGAACCTCAACGAGAGCGTTCTGCGGACCAAGCTGCTGCGAGCCGAGGCTGCCTGATGGCGGGTGAAACCGTCATCACGCTGATCGGGAACCTCACGAACGACCCCGAACTGCGCTTCACCCCGTCGGGTGCGGCGGTGGCCAACTTCACGGTCGCCTCCACGCCCCGCTCCTTCGACCGTCAGTCGAACGAGTGGAAGGACGGCGAGACGCTGTTCATGCGCTGCGCGATCTGGCGGGAGGCGGCGGAGAACGTCGCCGAGTCGCTGACGCGGGGCACGCGGGTCGTGGTGACCGGTCGGCTGCAGTCGCGCACCTTCGACACGAAGGAAGGCGAGAAGCGCACCGTCATCGAGATGCAGGTCGACGAGGTCGGCCCCTCGCTCCGCTACGCCACGGCGAAGGTCAACAAGACCTCGCGCGGTGGTTCCGGCGGCGGCGGTGGTTTCGGTGGCGGCGGCGGGTTCTCCGGCGGCGGCAGCGGTGGCAACGGCGGCGGTGGTGGCGGCGGCTGGGGTGGCAACTCCGGCGGCGGCGCTCCGCAGCAGCAGGACGACCCGTGGGCCACCGGCCCGTCCGGCGCGAGCCAGGGCGGTGGCGGCGGCGGTTGGGGCGGCGCGTCGAACGACGACCCGCCCTTCTGACAGCTCTGAACACCATTCCATCCCAGGTCTGACCCCTGGGCTCTCACGAGAGGGGAGCACCACGATGGCCAAGGTGCCCGTGCGCAAGCCCAAGAAGAAGCAGAACCCGTTGAAGGCCGCCAAGATCGAGGCGGTCGACTACAAGGACACGGCGCTCCTGCGCAAGTTCATCTCCGACCGCGGCAAGATCCGCGCGCGTCGGGTGACGGGCGTGTCCGTCCAGGAGCAGCGTCAGATCGCCAAGGCGATCAAGAACGCTCGCGAGATGGCGCTGCTGCCCTACAGCAGCTCCGCACGCTGAGAAGGGGTCACGAGATGAAGCTCATCCTCACCCACGAGGTCACCGGCCTCGGGACCCCCGGCGACGTCGTCGAGGTCAAGGACGGCTACGGCCGCAACTTCCTGCTTCCCCGCAACCTGGCCACCCCGTGGACCAAGGGCGCGGAGAAGCAGATCGACGTGATCCGCAAGGCCCGCAAGGCCCGCGAGATCGCTTCGCTCGACGACGCCAAGGCCGTCAAGCAGTCGCTCGAGGCCCGCACGGTGGCGTTCGCCGCCCGGGCCGGACGGGGTGGTCGCCTCTTCGGCGCCATCACCCCGGCCGACGTGGCGCAGGCGGTCTCGGCCGCCGGCGGTCCGTCGATCGACAAGCGCAAGGTCGAGATCCTGCAGCCGATCAAGACGACCGGCACGCACAAGGCTCTCGTCCGCCTGCACGCGGACGTCTCCGCGACGGTGACCATCGACGTCGTCGAGGCCACCGCCTGAGTCGGGTCTGCTGAACGACCGGAGGCCGGTCGCACCCTGCGGGGTGCGGCCGGCCTCCGTCGTTCTCGTGCGGGCGTCAGGCCCGGTGGCCCTCCGGCTCCGGCTCCGGCTCCGGTTCCTGGTCCTGGTCCGGCGTCCGGACCGAGACCTGCGCGCCGCGGGCCTCCCGTTGCTCGACGAAGGTGTCGAGCGCCTCCCGGCAGGCCCGGTCGAGCTTGTCGGGCTCGGCCAGGTGAACGGTGAGGGGCCGGTCGGCGGGCACCGCCTCCAGGGTGTCGGCCAGCTGCGGCAACCGGACGAACGTCGCCGAGCCGGACACCTCCAGGTGCACCTCCTCGGCCTCCTCGCGGACCCGGGTGCGCAGGCTGCTGGCCTGGACCGCGGCCTTGACCAGCGAGAGCACCAGCCCGACGGCGACGCCCTCGAGCAGGTTCAGCGTGAGGATGGCGACGATCGTGGCGACGGTGATCGCCACCTCGCTGCGCGAGGTCGCCCAGAGCCGGCGGAAGGGGATGCCGGCCACGAGCTTCCACCCGGCCTGGACGAGGACGGCGGCCAGCGCGGCCATCGGCACGAGGCCCAGCAGCGCCGGAGCGGCGAGGGCGAAGAGCGCGAGCCACACCCCGTGCAGGACACCCGACGCCTTGGTCTTCGCGCCGGAGTTCACGTTCGCCGAGCTGCGCACGATGACGGCCGTCATGGGCAGGGCCCCGAGCAGTCCGCAGACGCCGTTGCCGACGCCCTGGGCGACGAGCTCCTTGTCGTACTGGGTGCGCGGGCCCGTGTGCATCCGGTCGATGGCCGAGGCGGAGAACATGCTCTCGGCGCTGGCGATGAGCGCGACCGTGACGGCCGCCCCCAGGACGGCCAGGGGGGCCAGCCCCTCGAGGGAGGCCGGGGTCAGGGGCGTCACGACCGACAGCAGCGACTGGACCTCGACCCGGTCCACGTCGAGACCGGCGGCGACGGTGACGAGCGTGGCCAGCAGGACCGCGACCAGCGGGCCCGGGACGATCCGCAGCCGGGCCGGCGCGTGCTTCCAGACCCGCAGGACGAGCAGCGACCCGACGCCGACGCCCAGCGCCGTGAGGGCGCGGGGGTCGCCCGGCAGGCTCGCGAGCGCCGCCGGGAAGCCCGTGACGTTGGCGACGGGGTTGCCTTCCTGCGGCCGGTCGGCGAGCAGGTACACCTGGCCGAGGACGAGCGTGAGCCCGATCCCGGCGAGCATGCCCTGCACGACGGCCGTCGAGACGGCGCGGAACCATCGTCCGAGGCGCGCGACGCCGAGCCCGATCTGGAGCAGTCCGGCGAGCAGCACGACCGCGCCGAGCGCCTTCAGGCCCTGCGAGCCGACGATGTCGGCGACGAGGACGGTGAGGCCGGCGGCGGGTCCGGAGACCTGCAGGCTGCTGCCGGGCAGGGAGCCGACGAGGATCCCGCCGACGATGCCGGTGACGAGGCCGAGCTCGACGGGCACGCCGGAGGCGACGGCCACGCCGGCGCACAACGGCAGGGCGACGAGGAAGACGACGATCGAGGCGCGCAGGTCGGCCCCGGCGACGGGTCTCCACGCGGCCCAGCGGCCGCCGGGGCTGCCCGTGGTGGCGGCGGCGTGCGCTCGCTGGGCGGGCACGGTGCCCTCGTGGGCGCTCACAGCGCGACGAAGGCGTCGGCGGCGGCGTCGTGGCGCAGGACCTGACCGCGGGTCAGGTCGATGAACCACGGGTGGACGGTCACGTCCTCGTCGACGGACGGGTGCGTCGTGAGGGCCTCCACCTGGTGCAGGACGTGCTGCTGGACGGCGACCGCCAGCGGTGGCGCGCCGTCGACGCGTTCGGGGGTGTCGTCGTCGGCGGGGACGGGCAGCGGGGCGAGCCAGCCGCTGACCTCGGGGACGGGGACCGGGGGCACCTCGCGACCCACGAGGGCGCTGACGGCGCCGCAGCCGGAGTGCCCGGCCACGACGACGTCGCGGATGCCCAGCACCTCCACGGCGTACTCGACGGTCGCCTGTTCGGCACCGGGCCGACCGGGGGCGTAGGGCGGGACGATCCCGCCGGCGTTGCGGAGCTCGAACACCTGCCCGGGACCGGAGTCGAGGATGGCCTCGGGGACCACCCGGGAGTCCGAGCAGGTGATGAGCAGGACCTCGGGTTCCTGCGGGGCGGCGAGCTTGGCGTAGCGCGCGGGGTCGGCGCTGACGGTCTGGGGGAAGCGGCGGGCGGCGTTCAGCAGGGCGTGCACGGCGGCTCCTCGATGCGCGTGACGGGCGGCGTCTCGGGTTTCGTCGGTCGGTGTCTGGCTGTCGGTCGGTTGATTACTTCCCGCAACGAACCACTACTCTTCGTTGCGACGGGGATTCACCCTGCCACGGTCCCTGGAGTTGTTCACCTGCACGGGTTGTGGCCCATCTCACAACGTTCCCAGGTTTCGGTGTGTTCTAGACGCCCTCCGCATGCATTGCGCCGCAACGACTCCAGAGTCGTGTTTCAGGCTCCCGGACATCGAGCGAGGCCCCTCGCCGCGGCCGTGCTCTTCAAGAGAACTTCAGGAACGAGGGCCTGCTCCCGTGACCATCCAGGCGTCGCGCCGTTCGCGACGGACGAGCGTGACGAGCCTCGCGAGGGTGTAGAGCCCGGCGAACGCGACCCACAACCACACCAGTCCCCACCGCCCCTGCGGGGCCAGCCAGAACACCGCGAGGGCGGCCGGCACGTAGCACAGGAGGGTGACGATCCCGGCCCGCGCGAGGTACCTCCCGTCACCCGCGCCGATGAGGACGCCGTCGAGGACGAAGACCCAGCCGGCCGCCGGCAGGCACACGGCGAGGACGACGAGGGCCGCGACGAGGAAGTCCCGCACCTCGCCCTCGGGGGCGAAGAACCCGGCGACCAGCGGACTGGTGAGGCCGACGAGCAACCCCAGGCCGACGCCCACGGCGACGCCCCACTGCACCATGCGGCGGATCGTCGCGCGGACCCCTGCGACGTCCCCGGCCCCCAGGGAGCGGCCGACGAGCGCCTGCGCCGCGATGGCGAGGGCGTCGAGGGCGAGCGCGGTCGTCGTCCACACCGTGTTCGCGACCTGGTGCGCGGCGATGCCCGCATCGCCCTGAGCCGCCGCGACGAAGGTCGTCAGCAGGGCCGCGACGCGCAGCGTCACCGTCCGCACGAGGAGGGGCACGCCGTCGCGGGCGTTGCGCAGGACACCCAGGGGGTGCGGCCGGACCCGCGCGCCGGTGCGCCGCACGCCGCGGGCCACGACGACGGCCAGGGCGACCGCCATGAGCAGCTGGGTGGTCGCGGTGCCCACCGCCGACCCGGCGATGCCCCACCCGACCCCGTGGACCAGCAGCAGGTTCATGGCCGCGTTCAGGACCGCCCCGGCCCCGGCGACGACGAGCGGGGTGCGGGTGTCCTGCAGCCCGCGCAGGACCCCCGTGGCGGCCAGGACGACGAGCATCGCCGGCAGGCCGGGCAGGCTCCAGTGCAGGTACGTCAGGGCGTAGGGCCGGGCCTGCGCGCTCACGCCGAGCAGGTCGACGACCGGCCCGGACCCCAGCCGCAGGGCCACCGCGACGAGGACACCGAGGCCCAGGGCCAGCCACAACCCGTCGACGCCCTGGGCCAGCGCACCGCGCAGGTCACCCGCGCCGAGGCGGCGCGCCACGGCGGCCGTCGTCCCGTACGCGAGGAAGACGAAGACGCTGACGGCCGTCGCCAGGACGGCACCGGCGATGCCGAGCCCGGCCAGCGGGAGCGTGCCGAGACGGCCGACGATCGCCGAGTCGGCGAGGAGGAACAGCGGCTCGGCGACGAGCGCGCCCAACGCCGGGACGGCCAGACGGAGGATCTCGGCATCACGCTCCGTCACCTTGAGCCTTCTGGACAGAGCGTTACCCCACCGCAACAGAACCAACGTCCCCTCGTCCGGACGAACCTTCTCTTCTCCACACCGGGTGGACAACCTGTGGGCAGCATCGTCGCAGTTCAGGGCCACTGGATCGCGAGGACGTCCCCAGGAGGACCTCCTCGTCCCAGACTTGTCCACAACCTTGTCCACCCCCTGTGCACAACGGTCCCCAGGCCGTCCACAGGCTGTCCACCGCCCTGTGCACAGGGGCATTTGACCCGTCCGGGGGTGGTCGGTCACTGTGCCGCGAGGACGTGTCGGAGCCGTCCGCTAGACCTGCGGCGGGAGATCGTCGCGGGGACGTCTCCGAGGGAAGAGGGCCTGCCGCTGTGACGACCTACGACGATCCACCGGTCGACTTCGGGCCTCCCCCGGAGGACGACGGACCGCGGGGTGGCCGGGGTCGCGGCGGTCGTGACGGGGGCCGGGACGGCGGCCGGGGCCGGGAGTCGCGCAACGAGTCGTTCGACCGGATGCCCCCGCAGGACATCGCCGCCGAACAGGGCGTGCTCGGCGGGATGATGCTGTCCAAGGACGCCATCGCCGACGTCGTCGAGGTCATCAAGAGCCAGGACTTCTACCGCCCGGCGCACGAGCTCATCTACGACGCGATCCTCGACCTGTACTCCCGGGGCGAACCGGCCGACCCCGTCACCGTGTCCGCCGAGCTCACCAACAAGGGCGAGCTGACCCGCGTCGGCGGGACGCCGTACCTGCACGACCTCATCTCCACCGTCCCCACGGCCGCCAACGCCGCCTTCTACGCGCGGATCGTCGCCGAGCGCGCCGTCCTGCGCCGCCTCGTCGAGGCCGGCACCCGCATCGTGCAGATGGGCTACGGCTCCGACGGCATGGACGTCGAGGCCGTCGTCAACAGCGCCCAGGCCGAGATGTACGCCGTGACGGAGAAGCGGACCAAGGAGGACTACGCGGTCCTCGGGGACGTCATCGAGGGGACCATCGACGAGATCGAGGCCAGCTCGCACCGCGGCGAGGGGATGGTCGGCGTGCCGACCGGTTTCGCCGACCTCGACAACCTCACCAACGGCCTGCACCCCGGCCAGATGATCGTCATCGCGGCGCGGCCGGCGGTGGGGAAGGCCCTGGCTCTCGACACGCCCCTGCCGACGCCCACCGGCTGGACGACGATGGGCGAGGTCGCCGTCGGCGACGAGCTCCTCGGCGCCGACGGTCGTCCCACGACCGTCGTGGCCGCGACTGAGGTCATGGTCGACCGGCCCTGCTACGAGGTGCACTTCTCCGACGGCAGCGTGATCGTCGCGGACGAGCAGCACCAGTGGCCCGTCGACGTCGACGGACGCCCGGTGGTCCGGACGACGGAGCAGATCCGCGTCGGTCTCCTCGCGGGCGCAGCGGTGCAGATCGCGCCCGCGGTGCTGCCGCAGCTCGTCGGAGCGGGTGGCGGGTCCGTCCGCCCTTCCCGGCACGAGGTCACCGCCGTCGTGGCGATCGACTCCGTCCCCGTCCGCTGCGTCGAGGTCTCGAACGACGACCACCTGTACCTCGCAGGCCGGTCGATGGTCCCGACCCACAACTCGACGCTGGGGCTCGACATCGCCCGCGCCGCCTCGATCAAGCACGGTCTCGCGTCCGTCATCTTCTCCCTGGAGATGGGGCGCAACGAGATCGCGATGCGCCTGCTGTCCGCCGAAGCGCGGGTCCCGCTGCAGAAGATGCGCAAGGGGAACATGGACGACGCGGACTGGACGCGGTTCGCCCGCACCATGGGTTCCATCAACGAGGCGCCGCTCTACATCGACGACTCCCCGAACATGTCGCTCATGGAGATCCGGTCCAAGTGCCGGCGGCTGAAGCAGCGGGCGGACCTGAAACTCGTCATCGTCGACTACCTGCAGCTCATGACCTCCGGCAAGCGCGTCGAGTCGCGCCAGCAGGAGGTCTCGGAGTTCTCCCGTGCCCTGAAACTCCTGGCCAAGGAGATCGAGGTCCCGGTCATCGCGCTGTCGCAGCTGAACCGTGGTCCGGAGCAGCGCACGGACAAGCGGCCGATGGTCTCGGACCTCCGCGAAAGTGGCTCCATCGAACAGGATGCGGACATGGTCATCCTGCTGCACCGGGAAGACATGTACGAGAAGGAGTCTCCGCGCGCGGGGGAGGCGGACTTCATCGTCGCCAAGCACCGCAACGGGCCCACGGACACGATCACCGTCGCGTTCCAGGGTCACTACTCGCGGTTCGTCGACATGGCCACCTGAGGTGTTCCGACCCGCACGCTGACGACCCGGCTGCCGTCCTCCTCGTCCTGCTCGTCCTCGGTGTCCTCGAGGACCCCGGACGCGACGGGGAGGACCTCCGCGTCCAGCCCGTGCTCGCGGGCCCACGCGACGGCAGGCCCGGTCTGCTCCGCGTCCAGTTCGGTGAACAACCGTCCCCGCGGAGTCAGCCGGTCACCGGCCGCAGCCAGGACGCGGCGCAGGACGTCGAGCCCGTCGGTGCCGCCGTCGAGGGTCCGCCGGTCCTCGTGCTCGCGCATCTCCGCGGGCAGGTGGGCGATCTCCGCGCTCGGCACGTACGGCACGTTCGCCAGGACCGCGTCGAACCGCAGCCCGGCGGGCACCGCGTCGAAGAGGTCGCCCGTGTGGACGTGCGCGCCGGGCAGGTTCACCCGCGCACACGCCGTCGCGGCCGGCAGCAGGTCGACGGCGTGGACCACGAGCCCGGGCACCCGGTCGGTCAGCGCGCCGACGAGGGCCCCCGTCCCGCAGCCCAGGTCCAGGACGGTGTCCCCGGGGCGGACGTGCGCGGCCGCCGCGTCGACGAGAGCGGTGCTGCGGTGCCGCGGCACGAACACCCCCGGCGCGACGACGTACCGGCGCCCGGCGAACGCGGCCCAGCCCAGGACGTCCTCCAGGCGTTCACCGACCACCCGCCGGGCGACGAGCGCCTCGACGTCCCCCGGTGCGGCCAGGAGCAGCTCGGCCTCGCGCTCGGCGAACACGCTCCCGCCCGCCCGCAGGCGGCGGACCACCTCGTCGGCCTCCACACCCCGAGTCTGGCAGGGGCAACGGCCACGGGGCCGTGACCCGGAATCGACGGGGCCTGCGCGCGGTTGGCACCTGCGGAAGCCACACCCTTCGAAAGGTCGCCCCAATGTCGCTCGCGCTCTCCGTCCTCGACCTGGCCCCCATCGCCCCGGGGCAGTCGGCGGGCGACAGCATCGCGGCGAGCGTCGCGCTCGCGCAGACCGCGGAGGAGCACGGCTACCGCCGCGTCTGGTACGCCGAGCACCACAACATGCCGCACATCGCGTCCTCGGCACCGGCGGTCCTCATCGCGCACGTCGGGGCGAAGACGTCGACCATCCGGCTGGGCGCGGGCGGCGTCATGCTGCCCAACCACTCGCCGCTGAGCATCGCCGAGCAGTTCGGCACCCTCGAGGCCATGTACCCGGGGCGCATCGACCTCGGCCTCGGGCGCGCCCCCGGTTCGGACGAGGCCACCACCTACGCGCTGCGCCGCGACCCGTCGCAGTCGGCGCAGTTCCCCGAGGACGTCCTGGAACTGCAGGCCTACCTCGCGGGCCGGTCCCGGGTCCCGGGCGTCCAGGCGACGCCCGGCGGCGGGTCCGGGGTGCCGCTCTACGTGCTCGGGTCCTCGACGTTCGGGGCGCACCTGGCCGCCCGGTTCGGGCTGCCGTACGCGTTCGCGTCCCACTTCGCCCCGCAGCAGCTGCGCGCGGCGGTCGTCTCCTACCGCAACGAGTTCCAGCCCTCGGACCAGCTCGCCGAACCCCACGTCATCGCGGCCGTCAACGTCGTCGCGGCCAACACGGCGGCGCAGGCGCGCGAGTCGTTCGCCCAGGTGCAGCGCCGGTTCGCCACGGCCCTGTTCGGCCGTGGCCGCACGTACACCGAGGCCGAGGTCGACATCCTCATGGAGACCGCCGCGGGCCAGCACGTGCAGCAGATGCAGCACTACTCCGCCGTCGGCACGCCGCCCGAGGTCCGCGAGTACCTGCAGGACTTCGCCCGCGAGGCCGGGGCGGACGAACTCATCGTCGCCCACCAGGCCCTGTCCACGCCGGCGCGGTTGCGCTCGGTGCAGCTGACGGCCGAGGCCTTCGAGGGCGCGACCGTCTGACGGCGACCGTCCGACCCTGACCACTGTTCCCGCAGGGCGAGCCAGTCGGCTCTGTTCCTGCCGACCAGCGGCCCGGACCTGCACCAGCAGGAGGACGAGCACGCGGCGATCCTCGACGCCCTGCGGGCCGGCAACGAACGGCTGGCGGAGTCGCTGGCCTTCGCCCACATCGAGGCCGGTCGCGAGCCGACGCTGGCGACCCTGGACCTGCCGGGCTGAGCCCGCCCGTCAGCGCGCGGGGCCGAGCCGGGCCTGGACACGGGCGACCGAGGCCCGCAGGAACGGTTCGCGCTCGGCCCGGGCCCGGCGCTCGACCTCGGGGGCGTCGCGGTGCCGCGCGTGCAGGTCGTGCAGCCGCTGGGCGAAGGGCACGCGCCGACCGTCGGGGGTCGTCGTCATGTCGCAGTAGAGCAGGGCGTCGGCAACCGGGCCCCCCTCGTCGGGGTAGACGTCGAGCAGGTCCTCCAGGCCGCGGGCGCGGGCGAGGAAGCGGGCCCCGCTGTGGTGGGCCACCAGGCTCACGACGCGCAGCGGCCAGCCGAGGCCCTTGAGGTGGTCGGCGCCGTCCAGCGGGTGAAACCCCGTGCGCTGCACGGAGGGCGCGTAGCCGATGTCGTGCAGGACGACCGCGGTGACGAGCAGCTCGCGGTCCTCGGCGGGCACGGTGCGCGCGATCTCGGTGGCGGTCCTGGCCGCCGTGGAGACGTGCTCGAACCGCTGGTCCACGTCCCCGAGGAGCTCGCGGGCCAGCGCCAGCGCCTCCTCGGTGCCCATCTCGTCCACCATCCGACTTCCCCGTTCCTGGAGACTCCGTCGTCACCCCGGTCGAGCCGTCACGATGGCACGTCCGCAGGTGCGCTGCCAACAGTCGGTGGAACGTTGTAGAGAGCCAGGAGTTCCCTGCCCAGGCGGGCGAGTTCGGCCCGGACGCTGTCCGGGGTCAGGACCTCGAGGTCGGCACCCCACCCGGCGAGTGTGCGGGCCAGGTCCAGCGCGGTGGGGGCCGCGAGTCGGCACCGGACCCGCCCCTCGCCGGCGTCCGCGACGTCCGTGCAGTGCCGCCCGAACTGCCGGCGGACGACGGGCAGGAAGCGCTGGGCCACGAGGACGGTGGCCGTCGTCGTCGAGCGGCGCCGTTCCACCTCCTCCACGACGCGGTCCCACTCCGTGGCGAGGTCGACGTCAGGCGGCGGCGCGAACGTCTCGCTGGTCTCCTGCGCGGACTCCACCCGGTCGACGCGGAACGTGCGGCGACCCGTGGGGCCGTCGGCCAGCAGGTACCAGGTCTCGTCCTTGGCCACGAGGCCGAGCGGTTCGACCACCCGCCGGCTCCGGCCGCGCCGGGAGGCGTACGTCAGCTCGACCCGGTGCCGGGTCACGACGCTGCGCTGCAACCGGTCCACCAGCTCCGGCCGGGACGCGGGCGAGCCGCCCCACGCGTCGGGGTCGACGACGACGGCCGCCGCCGCGGCTTCGGCCTCGGCGCGGAAGGTGCCCGGCAGGGCGCGGACGAGCTTGCGCAGCGCCGTGCGCGTCCGCGGGTCGCCCGCCGCGGGGCCGGCCGTGAGGAAGAGGGCCTGCGCCTCGTCGCGGGTCAGTCCGGACAGGTCGGTGCGTGCGCCACCGACGAGGGACCAGCCCCCGCCGCGCCCCGGCTGCGGGTAGACGGGCACCCCGGCGGTGGACAGGGCCTCCAGGTCGCGACGGGCCGTGGCGAGGGAGACCTCGAGCTCGGCGGCGACCTCGGCGGCCGTCACCCGCCCGCGGGTCTGCAGCAGCAGGAGGACGGCCACGAGGCGGTCGGCGCGCACAGGACGAGAGTGCCACCAGAAGTGCTCAGGAGGTGAGCACTTCACCCGCGAGCGTGGACCTCGACGGAACCACCCGGACGAGCGAGGAGCACGTGATGTTGCGAGGGATGTCGACCGTGGCGCTGCTGGCCGAGGACTTCGAGGGCGCCAAGCGCTGGTACGCGGACCTGCTGGGGTTCGCGCCGTACTTCGACCAGCCCTGGTACGCCGAGTTCCGCGTCGGGGACCAGCAGCACGAGCTGGGGATCCTCAACGCGCGGTACGCCGCCGACCTCGGGGGAGTGCCGGCCGTGGACCGCCCCGGGGGAGTGGTCCTGTACTGGCACGTCGACGACCTCGACGTCGCCCTCGCCCGGACGCTGGACCTCGGAGCGAGGCCGTTCCAGCCCCCACGGGACTTCAGCGAGGGTTTCCGGGGAGCCTGCGTCCTGGACCCGTTCGGGAACCTCCTCGGCCTCATGCACAACTCCCACCACCTCCCCGCCGGGGCGGGCGAGGGGTGAGGCTGTGCGCGCGGGACCGGGCGACTCACACCGTGGGCACGGTTCCGCCGTCGACGACGAACTCCGCCCCCACCACGGCCGAGGCGCGGTCGGAGACGAGGAACCCGACGACGTCGGCGACCTCGTCGGGTCGGGCGAACCGTCCCAGCGGCACGCCGCCGAGCGATTCCAGGAGCGCCTGTTCCGCGGCCTCCCGGGTGGTGCCCCCGCCGTCGGCGAGGCGCCCGATGAAGTCCCCGTAGGCCTCCGTCGAGATGCCGCCGGGGCTGGCGGCGTTGACCCGCACCCCGCGGGGGGCGAGGTCGTTGGCGAGGCCCTTGCTGTACGTCCGCAGCGCCGCCTTGGCCGCCGCGTACGGCAGGGTCGCGTCGTGCAGCGGGAGCTGGTGCTGGATCGAGGTCACGTGCACCACGACCCCGGACCCCGACCGGACGACCGCCGGCAGGAGGGCCCGGTCCAGGCGCACCGCGCCCAGGAGGTTGAGGTTCAGCTCGGCCAGCCAGTTCTCCTCGGCGTGGGCCGCGAACCCACCCGGCGGTGTCGTGGAACCGCCGACGACGTGCACGAGGACGTCCAGGGCGCCGACCGCCTCGGTGATCCGGTCGGCCACGTGCTGGGCCCCCTCGACCGTGGAGGTGTCGGCCGCGATGAACCGGTCGGGGCGGTCGTACCCCGTCGGCAGGGTGCGCGCCGTCGTCCAGACGTCGGCGCCCATCTCCCGCAGGCGGGCCACGACGGCCCGCCCCAGGCCCTTCGACCCGCCCGTCACCAGGGCGCGCCGGCCGTCGAGTCGGTCCTTGGTGTCGATGCCCGTGTCGCCGGTGCTCATCACGCCGCCTCGTGGTTGCCGACGACGAGTTCGGCCACGCGGTCCCCGCGGAGCGTGAACCGGTAGTCGAGGTCGGCGACGCCACCGGGGAACGTGCCCTCGAGCCGCAGGGTCACGACCCAGTGCGTGTCGTCGACGCGGTGGAACCCGGTCTGATGGGTCGTGTACTCGAACTCGGCGCCCGCGTCCCGGATGAACGCGTGCACCTCGTCGCGGCCGCGGAAGGTCTCGCCCTGGTCCACGACGACGACGTCGTCGGTGACCAGCTCCGACGTCGTGTCGGCGTCGTGGACGGTGCTGGCGGCGAGGAACCGGCGGACGGTGGCGGGGAGGGTCTCGGGGTGGGTCTCGGGGTGTGTCATGGGAGGACCGTGCGGCCTCGCGCCGACGGAGGGTCAAGCGCTGGACCCTCCCCCTGGGGGAGCCTCCAGACTGGCGGGGTGCTGACCATCGGGGAGTTCTCGCGCCTGACCCAGCTGAGCGTGCGGACGCTGCGCCGCTACCACGAGGGGTCGCTGCTCGAACCCGCCGTGGTCGACGAGGCCACTGGCTACCGCTACTACGCCGTCGAGCAGATCCCCACCGCGCAGGTCATCAACCGCCTGCGCGAACTCGACGTCCCCCTGGCCGACGTGCAGCGGATCCTGCGCACGCCGGACCCGGGGGTGCGCTCGGCGCTCGTCGCGGAGCACCTGCGGCGGCTGGAGGCGGAACTGGACCGCACGCGGGCGGCGGTCACCTCGCTGCGCCGCCTGCTGCAGCCCGACCCCGCACCCATCGCGGTGGACGTGCGGGCCGAACCCGCCCGCACGGTCGCGGCGGTGGAGGCGGTCATCGGCACCGAGGACCTGCCGGCCTGGTTCGCCGGGGCGATGGCCGAACTGCAGGCCGTCGTCGGGGCGGGCGTCACGGGCCCGCCCGGCGGCGTGTTCGACAACGCCCTGTTCGAGGAGGGACGCGGCAGCGCCCTGCTGTACCTGCCGACCGCGGAACCGCCGCGCACGGGGCGGGTGCACGCCGCGACCCTGCCCGCGGCGGAACTGGCGGTGACGACCCACGCGGGGGAGCACGACGGTGTCGACGTCACCTACGGGCAGCTCGGGACGTGGGTCGTGCAGAACGCCATGTCGGTGGCCGGTCCCGTGCGGGAGGTCTACCGCGTCGGCCCCCGGGACGACAGCGACCCGGCTGCGTGGCGCACCGAGATCGGCTGGCCGGTGTTCCGGGTCGCGTGAACCGTCACCTGAACCCGGCGCGCGTCAGCGCCCCACGGGGCGGACGAAGTGCGGTCCCGTCGGGCGCCGTCGGCCGGTCGTCGCGACGGTGAAGCGGACGACGTCGCTGCGGTACCGGTCGTCGCCGGCCTCGAACACGCGCCCGCCCGACCAGGAGAACCGCCGCAGGCGCAGGACGGGGGAACCGGTGGGCACCTCGAGCAGGCGGGCGTCGTCCTCGTCGGCCGCGACCGCGTCGATCTCGTGGTCGACGTCGCCCACGTCGTACCCGTGGGCCAGCAGCACCTCGGTGATCGACACGGCGTCCAGGTCCTCGGCGAGCAGCAGGCGCCCGACGTCCTCGACGTAGGTCAGGCGTTCGAGCATCGTCGGGCGGTCGTCCAGCGTCCGCAGCCGCAGGACGTCGACGACGAGGTCGCCGGGGTCCACCCCGAGGAGCCGGGCGCGGTCGCCATCGACCCGGTGCAGCGTCACCGACTGCGTCCGGGCTCCCGGCCGGGCGCCGATCTCCCGGGCCCAGCGGGTGAACGGCACCGAGGTGTCGACGGGGTGGCGCACCGTGCGGGCGGCGACCCGGCTCGGGCGGCCCCGGGTCGACTCGACGAGGCCCTCGGCGCGCAGCAGCGCGAGCGCGTTGCGGACGGGGCCGCGCGACGTGCGCCACCGGGCGGCCAGCTCGCCCTCGGTGGGGACGTCGTCGCCGGGGCGCAGGTCCCCGGACGTGATGCGTTCCCGCAGGTCGTCCGCGATCTGCTGGTAGACGCTCACCGCGGCACCGTAGCGACGACCGCGCCGAGGTGTACATCTCCGGACGCTTCTGCTTGAGTTGGGTAGACAACTTCCGGAGGTGCTGGTGGTGGACCACGACGACCGGGACCACAGCGACGTCGTCGTGGTGGGTGCGGGGATCGTCGGGCTCGGCGTCGCGGACGCGGCACACCGGCGGGGTCTGTCGGTGACCGTGCTCGACCGCTCGCCCGCCGCGACCGGGGCGACCGTCCGCAACTTCGGCCACGTCTGCCTCACCCCCCAGACCGGCCGGGCCTGGGAGTACGCCCGCGCGGCACGCGAACGGTGGATCCGGCTCGGCCACGACGCGGGGTTCGCGGTGCGGCAGGACGGCACCTGGGTCGTCGCCCGGCACCCCGACGAAGTCGCCCTGCTCGCCGCGGCCGCGGAGCGCGCCCCGGACGCAACGCCCGTGCACCTGCTCGACGCTGGGGAGTTCACCGCTCGCGCCGCCGTCGCCGGGGCGGTGGGCGGTGCGCACCTGCCCGCCGACCTCCAGGTCGACCCCCGCCGGGCCGCCGCGGCGCTCGCCGCCCACCTCGAACGCCGGGGTGTCCGGTTCCGGTGGCGAACACCCGCGCTCGGAGTCGAGGAGGGGCGGGTCGTCACCGGCCGCGGGACGCTCACCGCCGGCCTCGTCGTGGTCGCGGTGAACCACGACCTCGACCACCTGCTCCCCGGCCTGGCCGAGGCGGCCGGTGTCCAGCGCTGCGCCCTCGACATGCTCCGTGTCGACGCGGGTCTGCCGGCGCCGCTGCCCGGACCGCTGCTGACGGGGTGGTCCCTCGTCCGGTACCGCGCGTTCGCCGACCTGCCCGAGGCGGTGGCCGTCCGGGAGCGGTTGCACGCCGAGCACCCGCGCGCGGCCGCGTTCGACGTGAACCTCATGGCCACGCAGCAACCCGACGGGTCGCTCCTGCTGGGCGACACCCACCGCCGCGGCCCGGGGGTCGACCCGTTCCAGTCCGAGGAGGCGAACGAGGTCCTCCTCGCCTGCGCTGCAGACCTCTTCGGCGTCCCGCGCCCGCGCGTCCTGGAACGCTGGCAGGGCGTCTACGCCAGCGGGCCCGAGGAGTTCCTCGTGGCCCGCCCCGCCCCCGGTGTCGTCGTCGCGACCGTGACGACGGGCATCGGCATGACCACCGGTCTCGGCCTCGCCGAGGACGTCGTCCGATCAGCCGTCGGAGGAGATCGCCCGTGACCCGCACCGAACTGCTCGTCCTGGACCTGGCCGGCACGACCGTCCAGGACGACGGCGTGGTGGAACGCGCGTTCGCCCTCGCCCACGAGCGCACGGGCATCGCCCGGGGGATGCCGTGGTCGGAGGCGCTCGCCCACGTCCGCGCGACGATGGGGCAGTCCAAGCTCGACGTGTTCACCCACCTCGGTGGCGGCGACGTCGCCGCCGCCCACCGCGCGACGGCCGCCTTCGAGGACGCGTACGCCGAACTCGTCGCGGCCGACGGGGCGCAGGAGGTTCCCGGCGCGACGCAGTTCCTGCGCGAAACCGCCGAGCGGGGGATCCGGGTCGTCCTGACGACGGGATTCGCCCCCGCCACGCGGGACGTCCTGCTCGACGCGCTGGGCTGGCGCGACCTCGTCGACGGCGCCCTCTCGCCCGCCGACGTAGGTCGCGGCCGGCCCGCACCGGACCTCGTGCTGGCCGCCGCCCTGCGCGCGCAGGTCTCGGCGGTGTCCGCCGTCGCGGTCGCCGGCGACACCGTCAGCGACGTGCGGTGCGGACTGAACGCGGGGGCCGGGCTCGTCGTCGGCGTGCTCACGGGCGCCCACGACCGGGCCGCGCTGCAGGAGGCCGGGGCGCACCTCGTCCTGCCCGACGTCACCGCCCTGACCCCGCACCTGTGAGGACCGGGTGTGAGGATCGGACCGTGCCCGCGATCGCTCCCCACGCCCTGACGATCCCCGCCTCGCCCATCCGGCGGATCTACGACCTCGCCCGCGGCCTCGACGACGTCGTCCTGCTCAACGTCGGCGAACCCGACCTGCCCGTCGCGCCGCACGTCCTCGCCGCCGGGGCGCGCGCGTGGGAGGACGACCGGACGAACTACACGCCCAACGGCGGGATCCCGGAGCTGCGGGCGGCGATCGCGGCGAAGCTCGCGCGCGAGAACGACCTGCACGTGGACCCCGAACAGGTGTGGGTCACGGCCGGCGGGATGCAGGCGCTGCACCAGGTCCTGTCCCTCACCCTCGAGGCCGGGGACGAGGTGCTCGTCCCCGATCCGGGGTACGTGAACTTCTCGATGACCGCCCGGCACGTCGGCGCCGTCCCGGTGCCGTACCGCCTCGACCCCCAGGACGGGTTCCGGCCCGACTCCACCGCGCTCGAGGCCGCGGTGTCCCCGCGGACCCGCGTGCTGCTCGTGAACTCCCCGTCGAACCCGCTGGGGACGGTGTACCCGGCGGCGGTGCTGGAGCAGCTGCTGGAGTTCGCGCGCCGGCACGACCTGTGGGTCGTCTCCGACGAGGTCTACGAACGGTTCACGTTCGGTGTCCCGCACGTGTCCACGGCGTCGCTCGACCCCGACGGCCGGGTGCTGTCGGTGTTCTCGTTCTCCAAGACGTACGCGCTGACGGGGGCCCGTGTCGGCTGGTTCGTCGCGCCGCTGGACTGGGCGCCGATGCTGCGCACGGCGCAGGAGGCCGTGGTCAGCTGCGTCAACGCTCCCGCCCAGCACGCGGCGCTCGCCGCCCTCACGGGCGACCAGCAGGTCGTCGCCGACGCCCGCGAGCACTACCGAGCGAACATCGACGCGGTGTGCGAGGTGCTGTCCGCGAACGGGATCCGGTTCCAGCGGCCGCAGGGGTCGTTCTACCTCTGGGTCGACGTGTCCCACGTGAGCGGTGGCGACGTCGCGGCCTGGTGCGAGCGGTTCCTCGTCGAACGGCGCGTCGCGGTGGCGCCGGGGTCGGCGTTCGGTGCCGGCGGGGAGGGGTGGATCCGGTTGTCCCTGGCCGGGACCCGCGACGACGTACTGCTCGGTGCGTCGCGGATCCCGGCTCGCTAGGGAGTTCTCACCAGGCGTAGGCCTCCGGGGCCGGCTTGCTGCCGTGCGGGAACGGCGCGGGGAACAGTTCGTCGAGCCGGTCGAGCGCGGCCTGGTCGAGCTGGAGTTCCAGCGACCGCAGCGACCCCGTGAGCTGCTGCACGGTGCGCGGCCCGATGATCGGCGCCGTCACGGCCGGGCGGGTGAGCAGCCAGGCGATGCCGACGTCCGCGGGGTCGGCGCCGAGGTCCCGGCAGAACTCCTCGTAGGCCTCGATGGCCGCGCGATTCGCGGCCAGCCCGTCGGTGTTCGACGTGCCGCGCCCCTCGTCGCCGCTGGCCTGCTTGGCCAGGACCCCGCCGAGCAACCCGCCCGCGAGCGGCGACCACGGGATGACGCCGAGGCCGTAGTGCTCGGCCGCGGGCAGGACCTCGAGTTCGACCCAGCGCGACATGAGGTTGTAGAGCGACTGCTCGCTGACGAGGCCGACGATGCCGCGGTCGGCGGCGCTGGCCTGGGCGGCGGCGAGGTGCCAGCCGGCGAAGTTCGAGGACCCGGCGTAGAGGATCTTGCCCTGCTGGCGCAGGACGGACATGCCCTCCCAGATCTCCTCCCACGGCGTCGCCCGGTCGACGTGGTGCATCTGGTAGAGGTCGATGTGGTCGGTCTGCAGGCGCTTGAGCGACGCGTCGCAGGCCTGCCGGATGTTGTAGGCGGACAACTTCCCGTCGTTGGGCCAGTCGGTCATGTCGCCGTAGAGCTTGGTGGCCAGGACGGTCTTCTCACGGCGGCCACCGCCCTGGGCGAACCAGCGGCCGACGATCTCCTCCGTCTCACCCTTGTGGCTGCCGTAGCCGTTCGCGGTGTCGAAGAAGTTGATGCCGTGCTCGTGCGCGGCGTCCATCACGGTGTGGCTGTCGGCCTCGCTCGTGCGGGGGCCGAAGTTCATGGTGCCGAGGCACAGCGGCGAAACGCGCAGACCTGTGCGGCCGAGGTGGCGGTACTCCATGCCGGAACCCTACGACCGGGGTGAGGGCGCGGCGCGGTCGAGTCGGGGGCGTCAAGCGACCCGGAACGTGCGGGGTCGTGTGAGGAACGCGCGCGCTGACGGCTCCTGCGGGCCGAGGCGGAACCAGTGCACACGGCCGCGCTCGTCCACCGCTCTGAGGAACCGGCGACCGATGGCCCGGACCTGCGCCACCACGTAGCGCTCGTGCACGACGGCGGGGAAAGGCGTAGAGGGGTCGTCGATGGTGACGACGATGACGTGCGTCCGCGACAGCGCCAGACCGACGGAGCTCTGGCGCCGGCGCAGGGGGTTCGACACCGCGTGAGCCCGGCAGACCCACGCCACGGGCTCGTGTGCGGCCTTGGCGACGTCCCGCTTCAGCTGCTGGTCGGCGTTCGTCGGCGCGGGGTCCTCGCTCTCCTCGGCAGCAGTCGTCACCACCGGGTGGTCGGGCCACGAGGTGGTTCCGGTGACGCGGGAGGCGGCCGCGCGTGCTGGACGTCGGGTCGGGTCGGCCGTCGCCGCCGAGGCGCCGGGGGAAGTCGTTCCGCCCGTCGCCGTGGGCATCGGCGCTGACGTCGGCGCCGGTGGGGCCACGGTGGAAGGCGCTGGCGTGGTCGAGCGCAGAGGGGAGGGCATGTCGGACTCCGCAACTGCTGGCAGGGAGAGGATCGGACGAGGTCTTGAGCATGGAGCTTCAGTTGCTCCAGCACACGAACCCTCACTCGTTCGGGCCACTGAGCAACCGCGACGAAGGCCGCGGCCACGTCACGACGTGTGACACCGCCTCATGATCAAACGGAGAGTAGCCGATGTCGCCCACCCAGGAACACGAATGAGGTCTTTTCTTGCGTTCACAGTTCGGGGAGGGGGCCGAAGTTTCCGCTCGTCGGAAGACCTCCGCCGGAGCGAACTCCTCGCCCTAGCGGAGTGGACCACTGAGGCGTTGTGCAACAACGGGTTGGAGTGGTGAAAGCTCGCCTGCTCCCCGCGGGGCGTCTGGTGCGACTGCCGCGGGTCGGGTGCCCAGCGGGCACCGCTTGTCCTGGTCGCCGCCGTGAGACCCGGGGGAGGCCGAACTGGCAGTCCATTCCCAGGAACAGTGCAGCATCTGACGATACGTCGATCGTCGAGGTGTGGTCGTTCCAGCGCGGCGCTACCAGACAACCGCTGCAGCGCAGATGAAATTGATGCCATTACGTAGCAGCACGACAACGCTGACAGGGGTGGGCCAGGCCCGCGGTCATCGATCTCACGCGCCCGGGCAAACCCCATCCAAGGGTCAGTCGACTGTCAGGTGGGACCCGGTTCGTATCCGGTCAGCATTCAAGAAACTGGCGAATCTATTGCAGTGCAATGGAAGACATTCGCGTTACGGATTTTGTCGATGGTTTTTCTCACAGAACTCACTCGTTCGGACTCTGTCCGTGAGGTGCCTGCCTCGGGCAAAGTTCGTCACCGTCAGTCACTGGAATTCAAGGGCGCGTGCAGCGACCGTTCCGGTGTGTGGGGGAGGAACCTCATGGCAACACCCAACGGCGGGCGCACCCGCCGCACTCACCACCAGACCTCTGAGCCTCACCAGGCGCAGCCCGACCGACCCGCTCGCAAGGAAGCGTCGTCGATGACGCGAGCCACGGGACGCCTGGTCGGCCTGGTCGGCTTGGCCACCCCGCCCACCGCGATGTTGCGGGCCGGTGCGGGAGCCGGGCTGGCGGCGACGCTTGCCGCCGGCGTCGCCGTCGCGTTCGCCATGCCCGCCTCGGCCGCTGACCCCATGTCCACGCAATCGTCCACGCAGACGTCTCCTGCGGCGGCGGTACAGACCGCGTCACCGACCCGTGCACTGCCGCACTGGGGTTCTGGCCCGGCAACTCCGACCGATGGGTGGACCGCGGCGCAGAGCAGCAACGCCCCCCTGGCCGGCAACTGGGCGGCCGCCGCCGCTGCCGCATCCACTGGCTCCTCGGGCAGTCGTGTCGGCGCCCAGGCCGCTGGGTTGACAGGTGTTCGCGCAGCAGCTGCGCAGAAGGCGGCTGCACAGGCTGCCGCGGCCCGCGCAGCATCGGCCCACGCCCCCACGTTCACGCCGGGCACGGTGAACCGGACGGTCGTGGGCGGCACGCCGACCACCGCCTGGGCACCTCCGGCGAAGCCGGGCGGTGCGGGGAAGGTCGCGGCCTCGCCGTCGGACGCCAGTGGCACCGGCGCCAAACTCCTGGCGGCTCAGACCTCCACCCAGGCCTCGACCCAGACCGCGACGCAGTCGCAGAGCGCTTCCGCTGCCTCTGCGCAGTCGACCCCCACCACCGGGTTCCCGGGCGCGGGGGCCTCCGGCGCCGGCCTGGGCATCCAGTCCTACTACGGGCTGGAGTCGTTCAACCTCACCTCCACCCTCACCGCCGGCGTCAACCTCGCCAACGGCAACCTCGTCGTCCGCGACCAGGCCCTGACCCGCAACGCACCCGGCCTGTCGGTCAACCTCGACACCTTCTTCAACACCCTCAACACCGCCCAGGGGTCTCTCAGCTACGGCGGGTCGTTGTCCACCGGTCAGGACATCGGCCTGCAGGTCGGCACCTCCACGACCACGTTCTACGGTCCCAGCGGCTTCACCGCCGCGTTCACGGCCACCTCCTCCGGCGGCTGGACCAGCCCCGGTGGCGTCAACGCCGACCTCGTCCACAACAGCGACGGCACCTGGTCCCTGACCTACCACGTCAGCAGCGAGAAACTCACCTTCACCGCCGGCGGCTACCTCATCAAGGACGTCGACCGCAACGGCGTCGGGCTGACCTTGTCCTACGACTCGGCCAACCGCCTGTCCTCCCTGACCGACGCCAACGGCCAGGTGACCACCTTCACCTACAGCTCGCTGGGCCTGACCCAGATCACCGACCCCGTCGGCCGCTCGGTCACCATCGCCTACTACTCCGGTGGGGGAGTCCACACCATCACCGACGCCACCGGCGCGGTGACGACCTTCGACAACTCCCGCACCGGTGGTCTCGACGGCATCCAGACCCCCGACGGGAACTGGACGTACTTCACCTACGACGGCGCCTCCCGCGTCACCGCCGTCACGCGCTACCTGACGGCCGGGGCCACCAGCGGCAACGCCGCCGTCACAGGTTTCGCCTACAACACGACCAGCGGTACCTCCACCTCCACCCGCGAAACCAGCCCCACCGGCGGTGTCAGCACCTTCGCCCTGGACTCCACCGGCCGCGTCACCTCCGTCACCGACCCCCTGGGCCGGATGCGGTCGCAGACCTGGACCCCCAACTCCGACCTGGCCACCACGACCGACGCCGGGGCCAGCTCCGGGACAGGCACCGGCGGCACCGGCGGGGCGACGGGGGCGATCACGACCTACAGCTACGACACCCTGAACAACCGCACCGCGGTGCAGCTGCCCACCGGCGCCGCCGCCCGCGCCTCCTACACCGCCGCCAGCGGCAGCACCGGCACCGCCTACCAGCCCAAGACCGCCACGGACGCCGCCGGCAACACCAGCGCCTACACCTACGACGGTGTCGGCAACATCCTGACGGTGAAGGACACCACCGCCACCACCGCCGGCGGCACCGGCGCCACCACCAGCACCTTCACCTACCAAGCCGCGACCACCTCCACGACGTCGTCGCCGACCCAGTGCGGCGGCAAGACCGGGCAGGTGTGCACCAGCACCGACGGCAACGGCAACGTCACCACCTACCGCTACGACGCCAACGGCAACCTCACCAAGGTCACCCCCACCGCCCCCCTGGGCGCCACCACGCTGACCTATGACAGCGCCAACCGCGTCACCTCCGTCACCGACGGCAAGGGCCAGAAGACCCAGTACGCCTACGACGCCGACGACCGCATCACCACCACCACGTTCGCCGGGGGTGCCACCGTCACCAACTCCTACGACGCCGACGGCAACCTCACCCAGTCCGCGGACTCCGCCGCCGGCACCAGCTCCTACACCTACGACGCCCTCGACCGGGAGGTCTCGCGCCAGCAGCCGAACATGAGCGGCAACAGCTTCGCCACCGGCTACGACAACGCCGGCAACATCACCAGCGTCGACGACATCTACGGCCAGGTCACCTACTCCTACGACGCCGCCAACGAGCTCACCTCGATGACCGAACCGGACGGCTCGAGCAGCGACACCATCACCTTCACCTACGACACCAACGGCGCCGAGACCTCCCGGACCTTCCCCGGTGGCCTGGTCCAGACGACCACCCGCGACGCCTCCGAACGGCCCACCCGCATCACCGACGCCGTCGGCTCCTTCGTCGTCTCCGACCTGGGGTACTCCTACACCGTCGCGGGCGGCTCGGGGACCAGCGGAGACCGCGCCCTGGTGCAGTCCCGCACCGACTACGCCGGTACCACGGCCCCGGCCGGTTCGGTCACCGCCTACGGTCACGACGGCCTCAACCGCCTCACCAAGGCCACGGAGAAGACCACCACCGGTGCGGTCAACGCCTCCTGGGCCTACACCTACGACAAGGCCGGCAACCGCACCGGCGTCACCACCGCCGGGGCCACCACCCCGACCACCACCGCCAGCACCGGCACCGCCACCACCACGTGGGGCTACAACGGCGCCAACGAAGCCGTCAGCCGCAACAGCTCCACCACCGGCTGGTCCTACGACGCCAACGGCAACCAGACCGCCGCGCCCACCTGGGGCACCGGCAGCTACAACGCCCGCGACGCCCTCACCTCCGCCACCCCCACCGGCAGCAGCACCGCGGTGGCCTACAGCTACCTCGGGGCCGGCAACGGGGCCCGCCAGAGCGTCGGGGCAGTGGAGACCATCAACGGCCCCCTGGGCCTGCAGGCCACCTTCACCGGAACCTCCGGGACGGCCTTCCGGTACACCCCTGACGGGCGCCTCATCTCCGCCGGTCTGCCCGACGGGACCAACCGGTACTACACGAGCGACAACCTGGGTAACGTCACCGCCGTGGCCACCGACAGCGCCATCACCGCGCAGTACTCCTACGACCCCTACGGTGGCCTGCGCGCCAGCAGCGGCTCCGAGGCGGGCAACAACCCCATGCGCTACGGCCAGGGCTACACCGACACCGCCACAGGGCTGACCAAGCTCGGCGTCCGCTACTACGACCCCGCGCAGGGCCGATTCACCCAGCAAGACCCCACCGGCCAGGACCCGCAGTACATCTACGCCAAGGGTTGCCCCAGCACTTACAACGACCCTACAGGCGCTTTGCCTCACGCCTGCCTGGTTGGCACAGCTGCGCTGGTTCTGGGCTTTTTGGCACTCGTGGACCCGCCGACTACACCTTTTGGTATCGGCGTGACAGCAGGTTCCTTGGCGGGAGGCACGTACAGTACTGCGGATTGCCTTCCAGCCAACGGTGGTGGCCCCGACTATGGCTCCAAGGAGCACCTGACTGGTCGCAAGTTCCTCAACCCGTCGACCGGAGGCACTTACACGGCTGGCTGACCGCGATTCAAGCTTGAGTGGTGGGAGCATGCCGCGGGCGGATATGCTCCCACCGCCCCTCGCTGGAGGGTAGAGAGGAACTGACATGAGGTTGATTGGACTGATCGCTCGTACAGCCAGTGCTGTAGGTTTCGCAATCGCTGCAGTTCTGGCAAGCGGCGCCCTTCGCTGGGTGCTGGCTTTTGCCGCCATTGCGGCCGTTGCGGCTGTCGTTGCGGTCGAGAGGGATCATCGACGCCGCGACCGTCACTCGTCGTCTGAACGTGAGCCGCGACCGTGAACTACAGCACTTGACGTCGCATGCATGTTCGCTTGTGGTCCGGGGTTGACGGAACTCGGCGAAACCCCTCAGTCACTTCTCGTGTGTCGGATCCGCATAGGGGCTCAGAAACCTCTCCAAGTCCAGTGTCGACCCGGGGTGGGGTTCCCTCTGACGGGTAACCCCACCCCGTCCTGTCGCGAGAGGAACTCCAGGCGTGGAGGAACCCAGGAACGCCATGCTGCTCAGGGAATTCATCCCGAAGGCCGGGGGTGTCGTCGTGGCTCTGGTTGCTGTCCTCGTCCTGCTTGGCGTGGCGTCGACATCTGCGGTGGAGGGGCACATGGAAGACTGGGGTGCGGTCGTCTTCCTGTTGCCCGCGGTGGGCTTCCTGGCTCACGCGTCGACCAAGCTGCCGGGACGATTCCACGAGCTGCGTGAGTGGGAGCGATTCCAGAAGGAAGGGCCATCATCGGTCGAAGGTGGCGGTTCCGCCGTCGACGGGGAGGTGAAGGCAATGCCGACCAGGAGATCAGGGGGGTCCCGGATGGTGCCTACGCTGCGCTGGTTCTTCCTGGCGTTCAGCCTCATCTCCGTCTTTGCCCAAGCCGTGAACTGGCAAGACAGCGCCTGGTCGGGGCGGGTGCTTCAGCTCGCAGTGACGGTCGTGCTCGTGGTCTTCGCCGTCATCGGCTTCCGGGCGAAGCGGGTTCCACGTGGGGAGTGAGTCGCTGGAGCACGAACCTGGATGACATGCGGCGGTGCAGGCCGCCGCCGCATGTGGCGACATCACGTCTGCTCGTTCCGCACCTCGATCGCGATGTGGCGGAGGCCCGTGATCGGCGAGACATGGGTGCGGCATCGCGCCCGGTTTCGTTCCTGGCCGGCTGGCAGCCCGGATTCGGCATGATAGTCGGGTGCGCATCCTGCTCGTGGACGACGAGGTCACCCTGGCGACGACGCTCGCCACCGGTCTGACGGGGGCAGGGTTCACCGTCGAGGTCGCCCACGACGGCGTCGCGGGGTTGCACCGCGCACAGGAGGGGACGTTCGACGTCCTCGTGCTCGACATCATGCTGCCGCGCCTCAACGGGTACGAGGTGTGCCGCACGCTGCGGCAGCGGCAGGTGTGGACGCCCGTGCTGGTGCTCACCGCCAAGGACGGTGAGTACGACGAGACCGACGCGTTCGACCTCGGCGCCGACGACTACCTGCGCAAGCCGTTCTCCTTCGAGGTGCTCGTGGCCCGGTTGCGGGCGCTCGTGCGGCGCGGGGCCCCCGAGCGGCCAGCCGTCCTCGACGCGGGTCGGCTGACCCTCGACCCGTCGCAGCAGCGCGTGCATCTCGAGGGCGTCGAGGTCCGCCTGACGGCCCGGGAGTTCCAGGTGCTGCACCACTTCATGCGCCACCCCGGCGACGTCCTGACGAAGACGAACGTCCTGCAGAACGTCTGGGACGAGTTCTACGACGGCGACGACAACACCGTCGAGGTGTACGTCGGGTACCTGCGCCGCAAGCTCGGCCGGGAGTTCTTCGAGACCGTCCGCGGCGCGGGCTACCGGTTCGTCCCCGACCGCTGAGCGGTCACGCCCCGCCCAGCGGCAGCTCCACCCGGAAGCTCGTCCCGGGCGCCCCGTCGTCGGGGTCGGCGACGCGCACCGACCCGCCGTGCGCGCTGACGACGTCCCGGACGACGGCCAGGCCGAGCCCGCTGCCGCCGGCGTCGCGCGCCCGGCTCTCGTCCAGGCGCACGAACCGGTCGAAGATCCGTTCCCGGTCGGCGGGCGGGACGGGGGCGCCGTCGTTCGTCACGACGAGGACGGCGTGGGAGGCGTTGTGGCGCAGGTCGAGGGCGACCGAGGACCGGGCGTGCCGGACGGCGTTGTCGACGAGGTTGCGCAGGACCCGCGCGAGCGCCGAGGCGTCGCCCAGCACGCGCGCCGGTTCCCGGTGCAGGGTCACGTCCAACCCCGTCGTCCCGCGCAGGCGCCGGTGCTCCTCGGTGACGAGGTCGTCGAGGTCCACCTCCTCCCGTTCCGGTCCCGGCCCCGCGTCCGTCCCGGCCCGGCCCCGCTCGTCGAGGCGGGCGAGCAGCAGCAGGTCCGACACCAGCCGGTCCAGCCGCTGGCTCTCGCCCCGCACGAGCCGCGCGAGGTCGGCCGTGTCCGTGCGTCCGGGCTGGGTGAGCGCGATGTCGGCCGCCGCCCGCAGCGTGGCCACGGGACTGCGCAGCTCGTGGCTGGCGTCGGAGACGAACTGCCGCCGCACGGCCTCCCCGCCCTCCAGGCGGTCGAGCATGTCGTTCATCGTCGTCGCCAGCTTCGCCACCTCGTCGGCCCCCGGGGGCTGGTCCACCCGTTCGGACAGGTCCCGGTGGCTGATCCCCTCCACCGTCCGCCGGATCCGGGACACCGGCCGCAGCGAGCGGCCCACGAAGACGTAGGTGGCCACGCCCACCGCGAGCAGCAGCAGCGGCCCCGCGACGGCGAGCCCCGCGGCGGCGGCGTGCAGCGTGTCCTCGCCCGTGCCGAGGGACTGCGCCACGAACACCGTCGACCGGGCGCCGTCGACCTCCCCGGACAGGCTCGTCACGAGGTAGGCGTCGTCGTCGAAGGGCAGGTGCACCTTGGCGTGGTGCGTGCCCGTGCCCACCGTGGCGGGGTCCAGCAGGGGAGCGGCCCCGCGCAGGTCGGCGCTGGAGGCCACCACCTGACCGTCGGCGTCGACGAGCTGGACCGCCGCGCGGCGCCGGGCGGCAGCGTCGATCGCGGCCTGCAGGTCCGGCCGGTCGACCTCCGCGAGGGCCTGCACCGACTGCGCCGTCGCGAGGTTCGACGCCTCCAGGGACTGGCGCAGGTCGTCGCGCAGCAGCAGGAGCAGCAGGCCCCCGGCGGCCACCACGACGAGCGCCTGCACGAGGACGGCCGCCACCGTCGAGCGCACCTGGACGCCCGCGCCCCGCCACAGCGTCACCACCCGCGCCGCCAGGACCCCCAGTCGTCCGCGCACCGCTCCCCGTTCCCGGAACCTCACCGCCACGGCACCAGCATCGACCCTGCACGGGACCGGCACGTCGGTTCAGCTGACGTTCAGCCGACGACTGCCACAGTGTCCGCGTGGGTTCCGCTGTGCACGAGTTCCTCTCGACCCTGCTCGGGGTCCCGGCCGGCTGGCTGCTGGCCGCGGTCGCCGCGCTGGTGTTCGTCGAGGACGCCCTCTTCGTGGGGTTCGTCGTGCCGGGGGAGACCGCCGCGGTCCTGGCGGGAGCGGCCGCCAGCCTCGGACGGGTCCCGCTCGTCCCGGCCGTCCTCGTCGTGGCCGTCGCGGCCGTCACCGGGGACGCGGTCGGCTACCTCGTCGGACGGCGCTTCGGGGACCGGCTCCTCACGGTCCGCCCCCTGCGGCGGCACTCCGCCGGTCTCGAGCGGGGTCAGCGGCTGCTGCGCGACCGCGGTGGCGTCGCGGTGTTCCTCGCCCGGTTCACCGCCTTCCTGCGGGCCGTGACCCCCGCCCTCGCGGGCGCCTCCCGGATGCCGTACGGCCGCTTCGCGGTGTGGAACGTCGCCGGGGGCGTGCTGTGGGCCACGGCCGCGGTCCTCGTGGGCTGGGCGGCAGGCACGTCGTACACCAGGGCGGCCAGCGAGCTCGGCCAGGGCAGCGCCGTCGTCGTGGCGGTCGTCGTCGCCGCGGGGGTCGTCGTGCTCCTGGTGCGTCGGCACAGGGCCCAGCCGAACGCCTGAACCGCACCACCACTCAGACGTCCACCAGAAGGAACGGGGAAACACGTGCAGTTGTGGCAGGCCGTCGTGCTCGGGATCGTCGAGGGGCTCACCGAGTTCCTCCCGGTCTCCAGCACCGGGCACCTCACCATCGTCGAGAAGCTGCTGGGCCTGCGCGTCGACGACGCCGGGACGACGGCGTTCACGGCGATCATCCAGTTCGGCGCCATCGTCGCGGTCATCTGGTTCTTCCGCCGCGACATCGCCCGCCTGTTCCTGGCGTGGGTCCACGGCCTGCGGGACGCCGCCGAACGGGGGACGGACTACCGCCTCGCCTGGTGCGTCGTCGTGGGCTCGATCCCGGTCGGGATCGTGGGGTTCCTCGCCAAGGACGTCGTCGCCGGCCCCCTGCGCTCGCTGTGGGTCGTCGCCTTCGCCCTCATCGGGTGGAGCGCCGTCATGGTCGCCGCCGAGACGTACGCCGCCCGCCGCGCGCGGCAGCGCGGGGAGGGGGAGGTCTCGCTCAAGGACGCCCTCGCCATCGGTGTCGTGCAGTGCCTCTCCCTCGTCCCGGGGGTGTCCCGTTCCGGGGCCACGATCAGCGCGGGGCTGTTCCGCGGCCTCGACCGCGTCACCGCCACCCGGTTGTCGTTCTTCATGTCGATCCCCGCCCTGACGGCCGCGGGCCTGTACGAGGGCGTGTCGGCCGGGAACGACGTCTCCCGCACCGTCGGCTGGGGCGCGACCGCCGTGGGAACCCTCGTCAGCCTCGTCGTGGCCTACGCCTCGATCGCCTGGCTGCTGCGCTTCGTCGCCCACCACCGCATCAGCGTGTTCGCCGGGTACCGCGTGGGTCTCGGGGTCGTGCTCATCGCGCTCCTGGGCACTGGGGTGCTGTCCGCCGTCTGACCGGTCGCACCCACCGGGGTTCCAGCCCGCACCCAGCCGGGGCTGGTCCCCTGGACACCGTGACCCAGTTGCAGGAGCCGCCGAGCCTCGCCGCGCCGCCCGCCCCGCGCCGGCGCCGGACGCGACGGTGGATCGCCCTGGGCACGGCCTGCGTCGTCGCCGTGCCGGCCGTCTCCTTCGGCCAGGCGATGGTCGCCCCCGGCGCCGCACCGGCCTCGGTCCGGGCGGTGGAGTGGGTGCGCGACCACGGCGGCGGCCACCTCGTGGACCTGGCCGAGAACTGGTGGTTCTCCCGGCACGTCCCGCACGGCGCCGTCCCCGCCGTCCGCGGCGCGGAGGTCCCCGCCGGGACGCCCGACGCCCCGCCGGTCGTGCACGGCGCCGTGACGGAGTCCGGCGTCGAGGGGCACTGGACGGCCGGCCGCCTCGGCCGCGACGGGGAACCCGCGCTCTACACCACCTGGTTCCGTCCGGACGCCGCCGAACCGGGTGTCGTCGCGGCGGCCGCGTGGATCCGCGCCGGCAGCTACACCGCCCACCTCGTCGCCGGGACGAAGGAACCGGACACCGGGTCCTGGCCCGGGGGCGCGCGGGTCGCGCCGAAGGACGTCCCGAACCTCCTCGCCACCTTCAACGCGGGGTTCAAGTTCCACGACACCCCCGGCGGGTTCTTCGAGGACGGCCGGTCCTCCCGCCCGCTCGTCGACGGTCTGGCCACGGCGGCCGTGGAGAGTTCCGGTGCCCTGCAGGTCGGGGCCCTGGGCTCCGACGTGACGCTGGACGCGGGGACCACCGCCGCCCGGCAGAACCTCCACCTCGTCGTCGACGACGGCGCCCCGGTGCCCGGCCTGTCGGCGAACGGGTCCGGCCGCTGGGGCACGGCCCACAACCAGGGGCAGTTCACCTGGCGCTCTGGCCTCGGGGTCGACGCGGCCGGGGACCTCGTCTACGCCGCCGGCAACGGCCTCGACCTCGTGCACCTGGCCGACGCCCTCGTCGAGGCCGGTGCGGTCCGCGGCATGGAGCTCGACATGCACAGCGGGATGGTCTCGTTCTCCAGCTGGGTGCCCGCGCCGGCGGGGTCGAAGGAACCCGTCGAACCCGCCAAGCTGCTGCCCGACATGACCCGCGAGGCCGACCGGTACCTCGCCCCCGACCAGCGCGACTTCTTCTACCTCACGGTGGACTGAACCGGCAGGGGCCGCCGGCCGGTCCGGCGCAGGAGGACCAGGGACAGGAGCACGAGGCACGACAGGACCTGCGCGAGCGTCAGCACCGAGACGAGCACCAGCCCGACGTCCCCCACCGCGGTGCCGTGCAGCCCCGGCAGGGCCAGGGCCGTCGCGTGGCCGGCGTGCCCGCCGGGCGCGGCGCCCGGGGCGGAAGGTCCCGCCGGTCCCGCGAGCAGCGCCGCGTGGACCAGCAGCACCGCAGTTCCGACCGCGGCCACGACCGTCCAGGTCCGCGGTGACGGAGAGCGCCACAGGTGTCCCGCGCACGGCAGGCACGCCAGCGACATGACGAGCAGCCCGGCCGCCAGGACGAGCGAGGAACCGGCGTGCGCGACCGCCAGCGGCACGTGCAGGACGGCCGCCACCGCCCCGGCCACCGCGGCGCCCCGGGAGACCGCGACCTCCCGGGGCACCGCGGGACGGGCCGTGGTCACGCCCCGCAGCACCCGCCCTCGGACCCGCCGTGCGCGTTCTCCGCCACGGGAACCCCGAGCGCGGGGTTGCGGTCGAAGAACCCGACGGGCTTGAGCGTGAACCCGGCGTAGTCGACGGGCATGACCGGCCAGTCCTCCGGGCGCGGGAAGTGGGTCAGCCCGAACGTGTGCCACAGCACGAGGTCCTGGCCGTCGAGGTCGCGGTCACCCGCGACGAACTGCGGCAGCCCCGCGCCGCCGGGGTTCTGGTTGACGAGGTCCCCGGCGGGGTAGCGCTCCTCGCTGTCGTACTGCGTGACCCACAGGTGCTTGGTCCCGAACGTCGCCCGGTCGTGCACCACGGAGGTGTCGTCGGCCAGCAGCAGGGGCTGGTGCTCGGGGTGCAACGCGTACCCGGTGGGCTGGCCGAGCGCGTTCGTCTTCTCGGTGTTCAGCACGTGCCAGACCCGGCCCACGGCCCCGTTCGCCTCGCGCTGGGCCACGGCTTCGCTCGTCAACCGGGTCGCCCTGCTGGCGAACGCGTTGCCGTAGGCGTTCCCCTCGCCGCGGGGGACGCGGACGGCGTCGACCTCCTCGACCGCGTTGGCCAGACCGTCCACCATCATGTCCAGGCGCGCCGAGAACAGGTGCTGGTGGAACGGCGCCGCCAGACCCGGGGCGATCTCCGTGGAGTACTCCAGGCCCCCCTCCGGGTAGGCGGCCGTGAACACGACGCCCGTGGCCTTGGCCTCCAGCTCGATCGTCCCGTCGAGGTAGAGGTGCCAGTAGAACCCGTAGTCGTAGTTGCCGATCGTGGTGAAGAACGAGATGACGAGGCGGCGCTGGCGGCGGGTCTCGTTCATGCCGTTGAACATGTCGGAGTGCTTCCACAGCACCCCGTAGTCCTCCTCGTGCAGGCAGATGGCGTTCTGCACCGTCTTGGGGTGGCCGGTCTCGTCGGCCAGGACGGCGTCGAAGTAGTGGATCTCCCCGAGGCAGTCGCAGCCCAGCGCCAGGGAGTTGACGAACCGGCCGAACAGGTACTCGCCGGTGTCGAAGTAGTTCTGCCAGAACCGGACGGGGGAGGGGTCGGCGTAGGGCACGACCATCTCGGCGATGGAGGCGCGGTAGACGACGTCGCGCTGCACGCTCGGGTCCGGGCCGGTGTGGTCGGCCACGGACAGCTGGTGCAGCGTGAGCCCCTCGCGGGCGTCGAAACCGACCCGCACCTTCCAGCCCTGCCAGCTGATGACGTCGCCGTCCACGGAGAAGCTGGGCCCCTCCGGCTGGGTGATGACGATGGGCTTGAGGTCGGTCCGCTCGGCCTGGGCGTGCGGCGCCTCGTCCCAGTTCCCGCTCTGGGTCGGGACCTCGAACCGCTGGTGGTCCAGGACGTGCAGGACACGGCCGGCGGACAGGTCGACGAAGGCGACGATCCCGTCGACGGGGTGCGCCCACGGCAGGGCCGACCCGTCTGGCTGGGCGAAGGCGAACACGCGCATGATCCGGGCCGCGCCGGGGTCGGTGGCCGGGATGTCGTCGTAGTGGCCCGCGGACAGCGGCACGGTCACGACGTCGTCGGGGGCCAGACCGCGCGAGGCGAGGGTGGAGACCCAGCGCTCGTCGGCGCGCAGGATCGGGTCGATGGCCGCGAACTCCTCCTCGAGGATCGGCAGGTGGCCCTCGACGGCGCCGTCGACCGTGCGGTCGGACAGGATCCGGTGCTCCGACAGCGACACGCGCACGTCGCGCCCGACGCCCGTCGCGGTGTCCAGCAGCAGGACCCGCACGGTGCGCTCGACGGGGTCCCCGGGCGTGAAGGCGAGGACGGCGGCCTTGGGCGGTTCCAGCAGACCCAGGTAGGCGAACCGGGTCGTCGGCGTGAGCGTGGGTTCCAGCAGCTCGCGGGCGGCGTCGACCTCCGCGGCGGTGAGGCGGTCCAGCGGGTGGGCGGGGCCCACGGCGACGGACAGGTCGGCGGTCGGGGTCTCGAGCAGGCTCATGCGTGGTCCTCAGCGGTGTGGGGGGTGGGGCGGATCTGGTGGGGGACGGCCGGTTCGGTCGCGTCGAGCACGGCCTCGAAGGCCGCGGTGGCGAGCGGGTCCGCGCTGGGCTTCAGCAGGCCCACGACGGGCCCGACGACGTAGGAGGCGACGATGAGGACGAGGAACACCGCGCCCACGGTCCAGCCGCCCACGAGGAGCCCGAAGTTCGCGGCGGTCAGGTACGCCGCCACCAGCAGGCCGACGACCCCGATGGCGGGGGCGACCTTGGTGTTCCAGAGCCGGTGGTCGACGCGGGTGCGGGCGAAGAACACGAGGACGGCGATGCAGGTGAGCAGCATGAGGAGGATGAACCCGAGCGTCGCGATGCCCGACATCCACGTGTAGACCTGCAGGACGGGGTCCAGGCCCGCGGCGACGAACGCGACGACGAGGACGACGGAGGCGCCCGTCTGCAGCAGCGACGCGGTGTGCGGGGAGTGGTGCCGGGCGTGGGAGCGGCCCCAGAGCCGCGGCAGCACCCCGGTGTTGGCCATCGAGAACACGTAGCGGTTGACGACGTTGTGGAACGACAGGACGCAGGCGAACAGGCTCGTCAGCAGCAGCGCCTGGACGACGTCCCCGGCGGCGACACCGACGAAGTCGGACGCCGTGCGCACGACCATGCCCTCAGGGTCGGCGGCGGCCTCGGTGACCGCACCCTCGTCACCCCAGGCGGAGACGACCGACCACGCCGAGAGCGTGTAGAAGACGCCGATGAGGGCGAGGGAGGCGTAGGTGGCGCGCGGGATCGTCCGGTCGGGGTCGCGCGCCTCGTCGCGGAACACCGCGGTGCACTCGAACCCGATGAACCCCGCGAGGGCGAACATCAGCCCGATGCCGGGGGCGCCGGAGGCGATCCCCGACGGCGTGACCGACGCGGTGGAGAACCCGTCGGGGCCGCCGCCGGAGAGGACGACGCCCGCGTCGACGACGAGCACGATCCCGACCTCGGCCACGAGCAGGACCCCGAGGACCTTGCTCGACAGGTCGATGTGGCGGTACCCGAGGAACCCGACGACGGCGATGGCCAGCCCGGCCCACACCCACCACGGCAGGTCCGGACCGCCGAGGTCGTCGGAGACGACCCCGCCCAGGGCCGCCCCCAGGTAGCCGTACACCGCGGCCTGGATCGTCTGGTAGGTCAGCAGGGCGAGGAACGAACCGCCGAGGCCGTGGAGCCGGCCGAGCCCGGCCGCGATGTAGGTGTAGAACGCGCCCGCGTTCGGGACGTACCGCGTCATCGCCACGAACCCGACGGCGAAGAAGAACAGGACGACCGAACCGATCGCGTACATCGCGGGGAACCCCGCGCCGTTGCCGATCGTGATGCCCAGGGGCACGCTGCCGCCGACGACCGTCAGCGGTGCGGCGGCGGCCACGACCATGAAGACGATCGAGCCGACGCCGAGCCGGCCGGACAGGCGGCGCGGCTGCGCCGGTGCTTCCGTGGTGCTCGCGGTGGACGCCATGACGCTCCTCCGTGCGGGGGGTCGGGCGGTCGGCCGACCGCCCCGCCAGCGATCCTGCTCCCGGCCGGTTTCCGTGGTGTTGCTCCTGTGTGACGGACGATCTCGTCGACCGGGACGGGGTGGGACGGCGGTGTCCCGTTCCCCCGCGACGGCCGGAAACACCCGCGCAACACCGGTGAAACACCGTCGCGGGACCGTGCCTGCCGTGACGGTACCCGCGCTCCGCTCGGTCTCGCCGGTCGCGGGCCTGCGCCGTCGCCGGCTGGGTCCGCTGGAGGTGCTGGCCCAGTCGGTCGCGGCCACCGCCCCGGCCGCGGCGATGGCGACGTCGCCGGGGCAGGCGTTCTCACTGGCGGGCGCGCCGCCGTCCGCGGTCGCCTACCTCGTCGCGACGGTCCTCGTGCTCCTCGTGAGCTCCTGCGTCGGGCAGTTCTCGCGCCGGATGGTCGCGCCCGGTTCGCTGTACTCCTTCACCGCCAAGGGGCTCGGGGGGACGGCCGGGACCGTCGCGGGCGGCTTCCTCGTCGTCGGCTACGGGTTCCTCGTGGCGGGGGCGCTCACCGGCGCGGCCACGTCCGGGGCCGCGCTCGTCGGTCGCGTCCTGGCACCGGGGACGCTGCCCACCGTCGTCGCCGAGGTGGGGGTCCTCGCGTTGGTGGGGTTGCTGGTGGCGGCCTTCGCGGTGCGCGGCGCCGGGATCTCGGCCCGGCTCGGGTTGGCGCTGGAACTGCTGTCGATCTCCGTCGTGCTCGTCGTGCTCGGGGTGGTCGTCGTGGCCGCGGTCGCGCGGGAGGGGGCCCCGGACCCGGCGACCCTGGTCGGGGGCGGGGGGCACCCCTTCGGACCGGGGGCCCAGGGACTGCTGCTGGCCGTGACCGCGTTCGTGGGGTTCGAGAGCGCCGGCTCGCTCGCGACCGAGAGCCGCCGCCCGTTCGCCGTCGTACCGCGCGCGGTGCGCTGGACGGCGCTCGTCTCGGGGCTCCTCTACGTGCTCGCCGCGGCGGCCCAGTCGGTCGTGTTCGCCGCGACCCCCGGGTCGGGGGCGGCCCCGCTGCCCCTGGCCGCGGCCGTCTCGGTGCTCAGCGACCCGGCCCTGGCGGCCGTGCTCGAACTGGGCATCCTCACCTCGTTCGTCGGGTGCGCCTCGGCGTCCCTCACCGCGCTCGTGCGCCTGCTGTTCACGATGGGCCGCGAGGGGGTGGCGCCCCGGTCCTGGGGCGGCACGAGCCGGTTCGGCACCCCTGCCGTGGCCGTCGCCGTCTCGACGGTGGTCGCCGTCGTCGTCCCCTCCGTGGTCCTGCTCGCCGGCGTCCCCGCGGGGGACGTGCTGCGCGGGCTCCTCGTCGTCGGCACGTGCGGCTACGTCGGCGGCTACGTCCTCGTCTGCCTCGCCGCCCCGGTGTTCCTGCGGCGCATCGGCGAACTGACCCTCCCGCCGGTCCTCGTGGCCGCGATGGCCACGGGCTCGCTCGTCGCCGTGCTGGCCGCGTGCGTCGCGTGGTCCGTCGCGGCGGGCGGGGGCTGGGTGCTCGCGGCCGCCGGGTTGCTCGCGCTCTCGGTGCTGCGGGCGCTCGTGCTGCGCCGGCGCCGACCCGCCCTCGTGGCGCGGGTCGGGTTGTACGACGAGACGCGACGGCAGGACGTGCTCTCGTGAGCCTCCGGGTGGTCTCGTGGTGAGCGACCTGACGGGACGCCAGCCGAAGGCGCTGACGTCCGCGCTGGAACTCCTCGAGGCCGTCGCCCGCGCCGGGTCGGGGGTCACCGCCGCCGAACTGGCCGCGGTCACCGGTCTGCCCCGGGCGACGGCCTACCGGCTGCTGAACCTCCTCGTGGCCGAGGAGCACGTCGTCCGGTTGCCGGACCTGTCTGGGTTCGCGCTCGGTGCCCGGGTCGAGGGTCTGGTCGAGGCGGCGGCCCCGGTGCGCGTGGTCACCGCGGCCCGTGAGGAACTCGCGCGGTTGCGCTCGGGGGTGCGCGCCGGCGTGCACCTGTGCGTGCCGCGGGGCGGTGCGGTCCGGGTGGTCGACGTCGACCCGGACGTCCCCCCGCCGGCCGACCCCGCCCGTGCGCGGGTCGTCCTCGAGGTGCTCACGGGGCAGGAGGAGGCCCGCGGCGAGATCGCCCCCGGGGTCCGTGCCCTGGCGGTCGCGGTCCCGGGGCCGGGCGGGAACGTGGTGGGCGCCCTGCTGGCCACGAGCCCCGCGTCGTCGGCCACGGGTCTGGGCGGCGTCGCGGACCGCCTGCACGCCACGGCGAAAGCGCTCGGCCCGCTGCTGGAGTGAGCCTGCCGGGGTCCAGCCAGGAGTTCTCCGGACGCCGGCTGTGAGGGACCTTCGGACGCGCCGTGGAAACCGTGAGTTGCCCGAGAAAACTTCTCGCAAGAATCCCGTAGATGTGCTGGTGCATCTATCGCCGACGTGGTTACGATCCCGCCCCAAGGGGTCACCGACCCGAACTCCGTCCGGGGTGCCGAGGTGACCTGCGGCTTCCTGGCGGATGGTGGTGTCCTTGCTGCGGTTCCTCGCACGGCGCCTGGCCACGTACGCGGTCATGCTCTTCATCGCCACCAGTGCCGCCTTCCTCCTGGCGGCCTGGCAGTTCAACCCGGGGCGGCTGTTCACGACCCGTGTCCCGCGGCCCTCACAGGCGGTCGTCGACCGGACGCTGACGAGCCTGGGGCTGGACCCGAGGGAACCGGTCCTGCACCGGTACTGGGACTGGCTCACGGGTGTCGTCACCCGCTGGGACTGGGGGCGCAGCCCGAACGGCGCCTCGGTGAACTCCCAGTTCGCCCAGCGCGTCGGCATCAGCTTCTCGCTCACGCTCATCGCGCTCGTGCTGACCCTCGTCATCGGGGTGGCCCTCGGCGTCTACACCGCCGCCCGCCAGTACCGGGTGAGCGACCGCGCCGTCACGAGCTTCAGCTACCTGACGTTCGTGCTGCCGGCGCCCGTCGCGTACCTCGCGGTGCAGCTGCTGGCCATCCACGCGAACTCCCTCGTGGGCCACGACGCCCTCTACGTCACCGGGATCTCCGACCCGACGGTGACGGGGTTCTGGCCCTCCGCGCTGGACCTGGTGCGGCACTACATCGTGCCCACGGTGGCCATGACGGTCTTCGGCTACGCCGGCTACCAGGTCAGCCAGCGGCAGTTCCTGCTCGACAACGTGAACGCCGACTTCGTGCGCACCGCACGGGCGACGGGCCTGACGCGCAACCAGGCCATCCTCCGGCACGCGCTGCGGGTCTCGTTCATCCCGACCGCGCAGTCGATCGCGTTCACGATCCCCGCGCTCTTCATCGGCAGCTACTTCGCCGAGGCCGTCTTCAACTGGCCCGGCCTCGGCCTGTGGTCGGTGCAGGCCATGACCAACCAGGACGTCTCCGCCGCCACCGCGATGGTGGCCTACGGGGCGTTGATCTTCGCTGTGGGGGCGGTGCTGGCCGACGTGGCCATCGTCCTCGTCGACCCGAGGGTGCGGGTGAGCCGATGAGCGTGCTGTTGCCGGGGGCCGCGGCGGGGGCGGACGACCTCCCCGCGCCGGACGGTGTCACCACCCCTGCGGCGCAACCCGTCCCGCTGGGGCGCAGTCGGGTCGTGCTGCGCCGCTTCCTGCGCAACGTCCCGGCCGTCGTGGGTCTGGCGCTGATCCTGCTCGTGGCGGTCGGGGTCCTCGTGGGGAACGCCGTCTCGCCCTACTCGGCCACCGAACCCGACCTCACCGCCATCGGCCAACCGCCCAGCGCCGCGCACTGGCTCGGGACCGACCAGGCCGGCACCGACGTCTTCACCCAGCTGGTGCACGGCACCGCGACCTCGCTGCTCGTCGGCCTCGTCGTCGGGGTCAGCACGCCCGTCATCGCGGCCGTCTACGGGTGCGTCATGGCCTACAAGGGCGGTCGCGTCGACCGCTCGATGCTGTTCGTCCTCGAGACGCTCATCATGGCGCCGTCGTTCCTGCTCGTGGCGATCCTCATGGCCGGTCGGTCGGCGGGGATCGGGGTGCTCATCCTCGTCCTCGTCGTGTTCGGGTGGATGAACACCGCGCGCCTCGTCCGCGGCCTCACGAGTTCCCTCGTGCAGCGCGACTACGTCCGGGCCGCCCGCTACTCGGGCGTCCGGCCGTTCCTCATCGTCTGGCGGCACCTGCTGCCGAACATCGCCTCGCTCACCGTCCTCAACGTGACGATGGGCATCTGGGGGGCGATCCTCGCGGAGGTCTCGTACTCCTACATCGGCATCGGCGTGAAACCGCCGGACGTGTCGCTGGGCACGATGCTCGCCAGCGCGAGCCAGACCGTCGACAGCTACCCGTGGATGTTCTGGTCGCCCGTGATCGCCCTGCTGCTCATCACCGGGCCGCTGGCCCTGGTCAACGACGGCCTGCGCGACGCGTTCGACCCCAGTTCCGGTTCAGGAGGGCGGGCCCGGTGACCGAGACGGCGCTGACGACGGCCGAACGCCGGCAGGCGGACCGGCCGGTGCTGTCGGTCCGGGACCTGCACGTGCGCTTCGCGACCGAGAACGGGACGGTGCACGCCGTCCGCGGCCTCGACTTCGACCTGCGCCCCGGGCAGGTGCTCGGCATCGTGGGGGAGTCCGGATCGGGCAAGAGCGCGACGTCGCTGGCGGTCCTGCAGCTGCTCGCCGACAACGCCTCGGTGACCGGCGAGGTGCTGCTGGACGGGAAGAACCTGCTGGAGCTCGACGACCGCCAGATGTGCGCCCACCGCGGCAAGGACATCTCGATCGTCTTCCAGGACCCGCTGTCCTCGCTGACCCCCGTCCTGTCCGTCGGGCGGCAGATCAGCGACGCGCTGGCCGTCCACAACCCGGGCATGGACAAGGCGGCCCGCCGCGCCCGCGCCGTGGAACTGCTCGACATGGTGGGCATCCCCTCCCCCGAGGAGCGGTTCGACGCCTACCCCCACGAGTTCTCCGGCGGCATGCGGCAGCGCGTGGTCATCGCGATCGCGATCGCCAACAACCCCCGCGTCATCATCTGCGACGAACCGACGACGGCGCTGGACGTGACGATCCAGGCCCAGGTCCTCGACGTGCTGCAGGTGGCGCGGCGCGAGACCGGTGCCGCCGTCGTGTTCATCACCCACGACCTCGGGGTGCTGGCGGGGATCGCCGACGAGATCCTCGTCATGTACGCCGGGCGCGGGGTGGAACGCGGTCCGGCCGAGGAGGTCTACCACCGGCCCCGGATGCCGTACACGATGGGGCTGCTGGCCGCCGTGCCCCGTGTCGACCGGGCCGACCGGACCGCGCTCGTCCCCATCGAGGGGTCCCCGCCGAACCTGCTCTCCGAACCCGTCGGCTGCTCCTTCGCCGACCGCTGCCCCCTCGTGCGTCCGGAGTGCCGGACCGCCGAACCCGAACTCCGACCCGTCGGGCGTGTGGAGGGCGGTGCGACGCACCTCGCGGCCTGCGTCCGTTCCCAGGACGTCGCCGCCGGCACCGAGGAGGTGCGGGCGGCGTTCCGCGCCCCCGAGATCCCCGCACCGGCCGAGGCCGGGGTGCCGCGGCAGGAGCGCGAGGTGGTGCTCGCCGTCGGGGGGCTGACCAAGACGTTCACCGTCGGCGGGGGCCTGCTGCGCCGTCGGCGCAGCGGCACCGTCCACGCCGTCGACGGGATCTCCTTCGACGTCCGGCGGGGGGAGTGCCTCTCGCTCGTCGGGGAGTCCGGCTGCGGCAAGTCCTCGGCCCTCCTGGAGGTCATGGAGTTCGACCCGCAGCAACCCGGCCAGATCGCCATCGGCGGCGTCCCCCTGCACGGACCGGACGGACGGTCGCCGAGCGCGGCGGACGTGCGGCGGGTCCGGCGCGGGGTGCAGATCGTCTTCCAGGACTCCCTGTCCGCCATGGACCCCCGGTTCACGGTCTTCGACGTCATCGCCGAACCCCTCGACGCCGACGGCTGGTCGCGGGCCGACATCCGCCGCCGGGTCTTCGAACTGCTCGAGCTCGTGGGCCTGCAGACCGACCACGTCAACCGGTTCCCCGGCCAGTTCTCCGGCGGCCAGCGCCAGCGCATCGCCATCGCCCGCGCCCTGGCGCTGAACCCGGCGCTCGTCGTGCTCGACGAACCCGTCTCGGCCCTCGACGTGTCGATCCAGGCCGGGGTCGTCAACCTCCTCGACGACCTGCGGGCCCGTCTCGGCCTGTCGTACCTGTTCGTCGCCCACGACCTCGCCGTGGTCCGGCACATCTCCGACCAGGTCGCCGTCATGTACCTCGGGACGGTCGTCGAGCACGGCGACGTCGACACCGTGTTCGACGACCCGAAGCACCCCTACACGCGGGCCCTGCTGTCGGCCATCCCCGTCCCCGACCCGACCGTCGAACGGAACCGGCAGCGCATCGTCCTGCAGGGCGGGTTGCCCTCGCCCCTGCAGCGCAGCACCGGCTGCCGGTTCGCCTCGCGCTGCCCGGTCTTCGCGGCCCTGCCGCCGGCCGGGCAGGAACGCTGCCGCACCACCGTGCCGGAGCTGCGGTCCGCCGGGCCGACGCGCGTGCACGCCTGCCACTTCCCCGACGAACCCATCCCGACGACCGCGTGAGGAACCCCGCTGTGACGCCCATGAGAACGATCCGCCGGCGGGTGGCCCCGACGGCCCTCGCCCTGTCCACCCTGCTCGTCGTCGCCGCCTGCGGAGGGTCCGGCGGTTCGGCCTCCGGCGGTGCGTCCGGAGGGTCGAGTTCGAACATCCTCGCGGACTACGCCAAGACGCCGGCCGCGGACGTCAAGGACGGCGGCACTGTGCGGCTGCCCATCGGCACGTTCGGGCCGGACTGGAACCTCAACAGCAACAACGGGAACTCCTCCGACACCCAGGCCATGCTCTACCCGGTCAACATGGCCGGCTGCTGGACGGCGGCCGAGAACGGCACCCCGGTCCTCAACAAGGACTTCTGCACGTCGGTCAAGGACGACGTCAGCGGTGGCAAGCAGACGATCACGATCGACGTCAACCCGAAGGCGACCTGGAACGACGGGACGCCGATCGACGTGGACACGTTCGTCAACCAGTGGAAGATCTTCAACGACCCCGCCTACGAGTCGGTCATCACCAAGCCGTACGACGACATCGCGAGCGTGACGGCGGGCACGAGCGACAAGCAGGTCGTCATCACGACCAAGCAGGTCTACGAGCCGTACCAGGACTTCTTCTCCGTTCTCGTGAGCCAGAAGGTCGACACGCCCGACATCTTCAACAAGGGGTTCGTCGACAACCCGCACCCGGAGTGGATGGCCGGGCCCTTCACCATCAAGCAGCTCGACAACTCCGCCAAGACCCTCGTCGAGGTGCCGAACCCGAAGTGGTGGGGCACCAAGCCGAAGCTGTCGCAGATCGTCTGGACGCAGTACGAGGAGAGCGCCTCCATCCCCGCGTTCAAGAACGGACAGCTCGACGCCGTCGGCGTGAGCACCTCGACCCGGCTGGCCCAGGTCAAGGGCATGCAGGGCATCGACATCCGCAAGGGCAAGACCGTGGGGGTCTTCGGGTTCATCATGAACACGCAGTCCCCCGACGTCAGTGACGTCGCGGTCCGCAAGGCGATCTACCAGACCCTCGACCGGAAGGCGCTGTCCGCCGTCGAGTTCCAGGGCACGGGCTACAGCGAGCAGCCGCCCGGGTCGTGGATGCTCATGTCCGTCTCCGAGGGCTACCAGGACAACTACCCGGTCAAGGACTCCGACCCCGCCGGCGCCACGGCCACGCTGCAGGCCGCCGGGTACACCAAGGACAGCAAGGGGATCTTCGCCAAGGACGGCAAGGAGGTCGCGGTCCCCCTCACCAACTACGGGGACGACCCCGTCACCCTCGCCTTCATCAAGGCCGCGGTCCAGCAGCTCGGCAAGGCCGGCTTCGCCGCGACGATCGACCAGCACTCGGCCCAGGACTTCAACAAGGTCTTCACCAGCGGGGACTACGCGATCTCGTTCTCGGGCTACGGCATGGGCGGCTACGTCGACACGCAGCCGCAGCAGTACTACAACAGCACCGGGGACAGCAACTACACGCACTGCGGGACGACGGCCATCGACCAGCGGATCGCGAGCCTGAACCAGCAGACGGACGCAGCGACGCTCACGAAGGACGCCAACGGCATCGAGGCGGACTGGCAGAAGGCGTGCTACGCCTTCCTGCCCATCCTCAACGGCCCGCAGTTCACGGCCGTCAAGAGCGACCTCGTCAACTACGGGTCCTCGCTGTTCCTCACCCCCGACTGGACGGTCATCGGCTACAAGAAGTGACGTCACCCACCTGACGACCACCTGAGCGAGGGGTGGTCCGGTCGCCGGCACTACGCCGACCGGGCCACCCCTCCTCGTGTCCGGCCACCTCGCTGCCGAGGGAATGGACGTGGGGCACCGTGCTGCAGCCGGGGACCGCGGCCGGGGGGCCGCCGTCCCCGACGAGACCGTCCCCTCGTTGCGCGCCAGCCAGGTCTTCATGGTCCTGTGCGCGCCCGCGTTGCTCGCCCTCGCGCTCGCCGTGGTCTTCGTCGTCCCCGAGGTCCTGCGCCCGGGAGCGGGTCCCGTCGTCCTCGGTGCCGGGATCCTCGCGCAACCGGTCGCGCTGCTGGCCGTCGTCCGGCACCGCCGGACCGGGCGTCCGCAGGGCTGGTGGTCGGTGTGGGCGACCGGGCTCATCGCGGTCCTCACCGGGAGCGTTGCCGACCAGGCCTTCCACCAGACGGCCGTCACCGCCCTCGTCGTCGGTCCGCTCTACGCGGCGATGTTCTGCTCGGCCCGCTCGATGCTCCGCCACCTGGCGCTGGCCGTCGTGGTCGCCACGGCGCTGGTCGTCGTCGTGCCCGGGGAACCGCTCGTGCGGGCCGCGCGCGTCGCGGCCGTCGACATGGTGCTCGTCCTCACGGTGGCGGGGTTGTTCGTGCTGCGGGCCCGTCTCGACGCCGCCGTCGCCCGGGCGGTGGCGGCCCGGGACCGCGCCGACCTCCTCGCCTCGCGCGACCCGCTGACGGGGCTGCTGAACCGGCGGGGACTGCGCACCGCCCTGGCCGAGGTGGCGGTGGACACCGGGGAGGACGTCGGGGCGGTCCTGCTCGACATCGACCACTTCAAGCGGATCAACGACACCCTGGGCCACGGGGCCGGTGACGACGTCCTCGTCCGGCTGGCGGCCGTGCTCGCCGCGACCGTCCGGCCCGGTGACCTGCTGGCGCGGATCGGCGGGGAGGAGTTCCTCGTCGTCGCCCCCGGCGCCCGACCCCTGGAGGCCGCGACCCTCGCCGAGCGGCTGCGCGCGGCCGTTTCCGCGGACGGGGGCACGCCGTCCGTGACCGTCAGCGCCGGGGTGGCCGTCCGGGGCCGGGGTGCCCCGTCGCCGGACGTGCTCGACGAGCTCTACGCCCGGGCGGACCGGATGCTCTACCGCGCCAAGCGGGAGGGGCGGAACCGGGTCTGCGTCGAGCCGTCCGACGGCCGGGGACCGGCCGAGGTGCCGGCCCTGCGGCAGGCGCGACCGGCCTGACGGTCCTCCGGCGCTGCGGGCATGCTGGGGAGACCACCGAGCCCCGGGAGGCCACCGATGGACTTCTTCCCCGACCCGCCCACGCCTGATCCGGACGACGTCGACGCCGACGAGGGGTACCAGCCGGCGTGGGTCGGCCCGCCCGACGACGTCCTGCCGGGTGTCGTGCCGGTCGAACTGCTGCTCGCCCGTTCGGAGACCACTGTCGTCCTGCTCAGCGGCGTCCGGGCGTTCCCCGAGGGGCTGGCCATGACCCTCTCGGTGCGGGTGCGGGGCCGGTTGGGCGACCTGGACCTGCACACGGAGGTCTTCGACGGCCCCTACCGCCACGGGGTGGGGGAGGAGTGGCAGGCCGGGCGCCTGAAGTGGGGTTTCGAGTTCGCCGACGGCCGGCGCGCCACGAGCGTCGACCCGCCCGTCGGGCAGGGGGACGACCGCCCGTGGACGGACCGGGAGTGGCGGCCGGACCGTCCCGTCCTCTCGGGGAGGGGTGGCGGGGGCAGTCGGCGTTCCACCGACCGGGACTACTGGCTGTGGCCGCTCCCGCCGGCCGGACGGCTGCGGATCGTCGTGCAGTGGCCGCGCCAGGGCATCGACGCGACGACCCACGAGCTCGACGCCCAGCCCCTCCTGGACGCCGCGGCCCGCGCCCGTCCGGTCTGGGAGGGTCCGCTCGGGTCGTGAGCGCCGCGTGGGAGGACGGGGACGCCGTCGTGCTGCTGCCCAGCGGTCGCCGCGTGCGGGGGCGGGGTCTGCGCGCCGGGGTTCCGCCCGGGCCGCTGCCGGAGTTCGGCCTGTACCTGACGGGGCACCGACCGCCGCCGGTCCCCTGGCCGTCGCGCTGGGTCCGCTGGCCGGACTTCCTCCTGCCCCGTGACCCGGCGGACGCCGTCGAGGCGTTGCGGGAGCTGCACCGCAGGGCCCAGGACTGCCGCGTCGAGGTCGCCTGCGGGGGAGGCGTCGGGCGCACCGGGACGGCGCTCGCGTGCCTCGCGGTGCTCGACGGCGTGCCCCCAGCCGACGCGGTGGCGTTCGTCCGCGCGCGCCACCACCGGCGGGCCGTGGAGACGCCGTGGCAGCGGCGGTTCGTCGAGCGGTTCCCGGTCGGGGGCTGACGTCGCGGCCATCGGCGGGGTCTCAGCGGCCCTCGAGGGCTCCGGGTCCCGGCGAGGTGCCCCGGCCCCGCAGCAGGACCACGACGGCGAAGGCCACGCCCGCCACCACCGCTCCTCCTCCGGTGAACATCACCCAGGCGATGGCCCACAACGCGTCGTCCGCGCGCAGTGGCGGCAACACGCCGGCTGCGAACGGCACGACGACGACGGGCAGGGCCCACACCCGCCCCAGACCGATCGTGGTGACCACGGTGGCGACCGCGAGAGCGATGGCGCTCCCCGCCAGCGACAGGTCGGACACCGGGTCGCCGGCAGGACCCCAGAAGGGCAGGACCGCCAGGGCGGTCAGGGTCAGTCCGACCAGGGCGGCCGTCGCGGTGCGCCCCGGGTGGGCGACCCACGGGCACAGCTCGTCCCTCCACGTGCTCCTCGGTTCCACGGCCGCATCGTCGGTCACCACCCGCCGACGGCGCGACCCTCCTCCGGGGCTCGACGTGGCGGGCTGCCGGACCGGGGACGACGGGAGGATGCTCGTTCCTGGACGGACCAGGGACCCGGCGGAGGACGGTGACGGCGTGGTGGAGCCCGGCCCGGTCGACCGGTACGCGGGGCAGGCGGACTGGTACGACGCACGACTCGACGAGACCCCCGACCGCGACGAGGTCCTGCGGCGGTACCTGCCCGCGGGGCGTGGACCGTGCCTGGACGTCGGGTGCGGCACCGGGCGCGACCTCGTCGTCCTGGCCGAGAAGGGGTGGGACCCCGTCGGGGTGGAGCTGTCGTCGGACCAGGTGCGACGCGCGCGTCGCTGGGGACTTCCCCTGGTGCAGGGGGACGCCGAGTGCCTGCCCTTCCACGGCGCGGCGTTCGACCTCGTGGTCAGCCGCTGGACGTCGACGGACGTCGAGCACTTCGACGTGGCGCTGGCGGAGGTGGCCCGGGTCCTGCGGCCGGCGGGCCGCTTCCTCTTCCACGGCGTCCACCCGTGCTTCAACGGACCGCACGTGGAGAACCACCCGGGCGGGGAGGTGACCGTGCACCCGACCTACCGGCGGGCGGAACGGCACACCTCCGCCCCCTGGTGGGCGCCGGGTGGGATCCGCACCCGGGTCGGCGGCATGCGGCACGTGCCCCTGGCGGAGTTCGTCGGGGCCTTCGTCGCGGCCGGTCTTGCCATCACGGCCGTCCACGAACCCGGCACCGAACCCGTCCCGCAGAGCATCGTCGTGGAGGCGGTCAGGGCCGTCGGGTGACGTCCAGCCGCGCACGCCATCCTGCGGTCGTGGACGAGAACCTTGCTGAGCGGCCCGGCGGGCACACCCGCCTCCTGCGCGTGATGCAGTACCTGGGGCTCGCGGACGACGTGGGCGGAGCGCGTGGTCCCGGGCTGTCCCGGTACTGGACCGGCCGCGGGGTGTCGCGGCGCCTGGACGAGGACCTCGACGACCTGCGGCGGCGCGTGGCGGAGCTCGAAGCCCGCCGCGACTGACGCGCGGTCAGCCGTCGGCTGCGTCCGCGAGGAACAGGTGCACGGCCTCCGCGACGAGTCCGGCGCCCTGGTCGGGGGTGATCCGGTGGGAGGTGACGAGGGCGGCGACGCCCTGCACCGTCGCGACGAACAGGAGCTTCGTCCGCTGCTCCTCGCCGCTGCGGAACCGGCCTGCGGCGAAGTCGGCGGCGAACAGCGCGTCGAAGGTCGAGAACAACCGGCCGGCGGCGGCGGACACCTCGGGTGTGGGCGCCGCGGTCTTGGCGGAGAACATCAGGTCCATGAGCGCGGCGTCGGTGACGGCGAACCGCAGGTAGGCGTCCGCGACGGCGCGGACGCGCCCGGCGAGGTCGTCGGCGAACGCGGCCCCGGCGGCGCCCACCTCGTCGGCCAGGCGCGAGAACCCCCGCTCGGCGAGGGCGTCGAGCAGTGCCCGCCGGTCGACGAAGTGGCTCCGCGGCGCGCCGTGGCTGACCCCGGCCCGTCGGGCGAGGTCGCGCAGGGACAGGTCGTCGACACCGCCCTCGCGCAGGGTCTGCTCCGCCTCGTCGAGCAGCACCGCGCGCAGGTTCCCGTGGTGGAAGGACGGCCGACTCACGGCGCCAACCTACCCGGATCTAGACGTTGCCTAGAATCTAGACGGTGTCTACTCTGGGGTCGTGCCCCGAGACGCCGTCCCTGCCCTGCCCGACCTGTCCGACCGCACGGTCGTCGTCACCGGGGGGAGCGGCGGCATCGGTGCCGCCACGGCCCGTGCCCTCGCCGACGCGCGCGCCCGGGTCGTGCTCGCCGTCCGCGACACCGCCAAGGGGGCCCGCGCCGCGGCCGCCATGACGGGAACGGTCGAGGTGCGTCCGCTCGACCTCGCGGACCTCGCCTCGGTCCGCGCCTTCGCGGCCGCGTGGGAGGGGCCGGTGGACGTCCTCGTCAACAACGCCGGGGTCTCCGTCCCCGACCGGCGGGAGACCGCGGACGGGTTCGAGCTGCAGTTCGGCACGAACCACCTCGGGCCGTTCGCCCTGACGAACCTCCTGCTCCCGCACGTCACCGGCCGCGTCGTCTCGCTGTCCTCGCAGGCCGAACGGGCCGCCCGGCTCGACCTCGACGACCCGAACACCCGCCACCGCCCGTACTCGGAGTCCCGGGCCTACGCCGCCTCGAAGCTCGCGAACCTGCTCTTCACCGCCGAACTCCAGCGGCGGCTCACCGCGGCCGGGTCCCCCGTGCTCGCCGTCGCCGCGCACCCGGGGTACGTCACGACGGGCATGACGACGGGCACGACCTCGGGCGGTGGCGGGGCGGTGGGTCGGTTCCTCGCCCGGCACGTCGCGCAGAGCCCCGCCGCCGGGGCGCTGCCCGTGCTCCTCGCCGCCACGGGTGACGTCCCGCCGGGCGCCTTCACCGGCCCGGAGCACCTCCTCCACATGCGGGGCGGGGCGACGCTCATCGGCCGGTCGCGGCAGGCGCGCGACCCCGACCTGGCCCGACGGTTGTGGGCGGTGTCCGAGGAGCTGACCGGCACGACGTTCCCCGCCCTCGGCTGACCACGGTCGCCGACGTGGTCCTCGTCACCCTCGGCCTGAAACGTTCAGACCCCTGACCGTTGCGCCGATGAAACCGTGGGTCCTCGAGAGACGGGGACCGCTCAGGGAGGTTCGAGGTCGCCCATGTCGGCTCGTCTGCGCGATCTTCGCGTGTCCACCAAGCTCGTCGCCGGTTTCGGCGTCGTCGTGCTCCTCCTGGTGGTCATCACCGGTTTCGCCGCGCTGCGGCTGCGCGCGGCGCAGGACAACCTGCAGAACCTGTCCACCTCCGGGGTCGCCGCCGTCGCGGCGGCCGGCCACCTGGAGACGAGCTTCGGCACCGTCCGCGAGGACCTCCTGCGTGCCTCGCTCCCGGGCGCCGACGTCAAGGCCGCGCTGTCCACGCTCGACGGGGACCAGGCCGCGCTGGACCAGGCCTGGACCACGTACCAGGGAACCTCGCCCGGGGCCACCGAAGCCCAGCGGTCCGCCTACACGACGGGGCTCGCCACCTACCGCGCTGCGGTGCAGGAGTTCATCACCACGAGCACGACCTCCGGTCCGGCCGCCGCAGCCGCCGTCGGAACCCAGAAGATCGCTCCCGCGGCCCAGCAGGTCAAGGCGACGCTGGTGCAGCTGAACCGCAGCGAATCGGCCGCCGCCTCCGCCATCGCCGCGGACGGGGCCGCCGACTACCACCGCAACCTCGTCGCGCTGCTCGTCATCGCCGCGCTCGCCGTGGCGCTCGCCGTCGCGATCTCGCTGTCCATCGCCCGCTCGATCTCCCGCCCCCTGGCGCAGACCCTCACCGTGGTCGAGGGCCTGGCGCAGGGTCACCTGGACCGGCGCGTCCCGAACCCGGGGCGCGACGAGGTCGGACGCCTGGCGGCCGCGACGAACGACTCGATGGACACCCTCGCGACGTTGCTGCGCCAGGTCACGACGACGGCCGGTTCGCTCACCACGACCTCCCAGCAGCTCACCGGGGTGGCGGGGCAGTTGTCCTCCGGCGCCGCGGAGTCCGCGACGCAGTCGCAGGTCGTCTCGGCCGCCACCGAGGAGATCAGCGCGAACATCGGGACCGTCGCCGCCGCGGGGGAGGAGATGACCTCGGCCATCCGCGAGATCGCGACGTCGACCGCCCAGGCGTCGGAGACCGCGGCCACGGCCGTCGCCGCGGCGCAGGACGCGGGCGCGACGATCGAACGCCTCGGTGCCTCCAGCCGCGAGATCGGCGACGTCGTGAAGCTCATCACCTCCATCGCGGAGCAGACCAACCTGCTTGCGCTCAACGCGACCATCGAGGCCGCGCGTGCCGGGGACGCCGGCAAGGGGTTCGCCGTCGTCGCCGGTGAGGTCAAGGAACTCGCGCAGCAGACCGCCCGCGCCACCGAGGAGATCGTCGCCAAGGTCAACGCCACCCAGGCCGACGCGGGTGCGGCGACCGGGGTCATCGCGCAGATCGGTGAGGTCATCGCGCAGATCGACGGGTTGCAGGCCACCATCGCCGCGGCGGTGGAGGAGCAGTCGGCCACGACGAGCGAGATGGTCCGCAACGTGACGGAAGTCTCGACCGGGTCGCAGGAGATCGCCGCGAACATCAGCGGCATCGCCCGCGCGGCGGAGCAGACCACCGACAGCGCAGCGCAGACCGCGGCGACGGCGGACGAGGTCTCGCGCGCCGCCCGACAGCTCAGCGACCTGGTGGCGGGCTTCCGCTTCTGAGCGGGACCGAGCCGCGACGGAGGGCCGGGGGCCGGGACGGGCATGATGGCTGCCATGAGCAGCCTGCCCACCACGCCCGACCGGAACCTGGCCCTCGAACTCGTCCGGGCCACGGAGGCCGCGGCGATCCGCGCGACGCCGTTCATCGGCCGCGGTGACAAGAACGGTGCGGACGGCGCCGCCGTCGACGCGATGCGCGAGTTCCTCGGCACCGTCGACTTCGCCGGCGTCGTCGTCATCGGCGAGGGCGAGAAGGACGAGGCGCCCATGCTGTTCAACGGCGAGGAGGTCGGCACCGGCAACGGGCCGGCGTGCGACATCGCCGTCGACCCCATCGACGGGACCTCGCTCACCGCGCTCGGCCGACGCAACGCCATCTCGATGATCGCGGCCGCCGACCGCGGCGCCATGCTCGACGCCCACACGGTGTTCTACATGGAGAAGATCGTCACCGGTCCCGAGGGCGTCGGCGTCGTCGACCTGCGCCAGCCCATCGGGGAGAACATCCGCGCGCTGGCCAAGGCGAAGGGCAAGGCCGTCGAGGAGATCTCGGTCGGCGTCCTCGACCGCCCCCGCCACGAGCAGCTCATCGCCGAGATCCGCGCCGCCGGGGCCGGGACGCGCCTCCTGCTCGACGGCGACGTGGCCGGCGGCATCGACGCCGCCTCCTACGCGGGCCGCCTCGACATGTGCGTCGGCGTCGGCGGCAGCCCCGAGGGCGTCGCCACCGCGTGCGCCATCAAGGCCCTCGGCGGGCTCATCCAGGCCCGGCTCGCGCCGAAGACCGACGACGAGCGCCAGCACGGGACGGACGCCGGCCTGAAGTTCGACCACGTCTACACCGCCGACGAACTCGTCAAGGGCGACAACACGTTCTTCGTCGCGACCGGCGTGACGGACGGGAACCTCGTCGACGGTGTCCGCCGGCTCGGTCCGGTCATCCGCACCGAGTCCATCGCACTGCGGGCGCGCTCCGGGACCATCCGGCACATCCGCGCCGACCACCTCGTCGAGAAGTGGCTCTGAGGGTCCCCTCGTGAACGCCCTCGAGCGGGTCCGGGTCCTCCTGGCCGGCCGGGACGTCGTCGAGCGCCGCATGTTCGGCGGCACGTCGGTCATGGTCGAGGGCCGGATGGTCGTGAGCGTGCGCGGTGACGGCAGCCTGCTCGTCAAGGTCGACCCGGACCGGTCGGCGGACCTCGTGGCCCACGAGGGGGCGGTCCGCGCCGAGATGGGGGCGGGCCGCGACATGGGTCCGTCCTGGCTCAGCGTTCCCGCCTCGGACGACCGCGTGGAGTTCTGGCTCGGGCTGGCGCTGGAGCACCACGCGGCTCAGTCGCGCTGATCGAGCCGTCCCGTCGGCAGCGTCCGCGCCCGGCGGTCGAGCGCCGCGCAGCGGGTGCTGGACAGCTCCGCGAACGGGACGACGTCCGGCCGGTCACCCGCACGGGTCCACGTCCCGGTGACCTGCCCGCCCACGAGGAGCATCCCGCGGAAGACGCCGTTGCCCCCGGGTGCGACGCGCTCGGCGTGCTCGGGGGCCAGCACGGCGGACCGGTCGGCGTAGCCGAGCAGGAACTCGTCGAAACCGGGCAGCAGGTGCACGCCCCGGGCGGCGGTGCGGTGGGCCGCGACGAGGTCGGGCAGCGCGGGGTCGACGAGGTGCTCGACCCCGTCGACGTCGACGGTCTCGAACTCGGCGTGGACCGCGTCGAACCCGCGGCGGACGGTCCCCAGCGGCAGCCCGGTCCAGAACGCGACGTCGGCCGCCGTCGTCGGCCCGTGCCCGCGCAGGTGCCGGCGCGTCCACTCCGCCAGCGGGTCCGCCGGGACCGCACCGGCCGGGACCCAGGAGTCCAGGGGCACGAACAGCTGCTCACGACCGGCGAGGGGCCCCAGGCAGAGGTCGGCCGTGAGGGCCAGGTGGTGCAGCAGGTGGTACCCGCGACCGCCGCCTGTGCCCTGCCCCGCGGCCTCGAAGGCGGCCAGCAGGTCCGCGCGGGTCGCCCCCGTCGGCGGGCAGTGCGCGTGGACGGCCGCCCGGGCGACGTCGAGGTCGGCGTCGGTGATGGCCAGCTGTTCGCGCCGGCGGCGGGTGGCGCTGATCGTCCGGGTCGCGCACAGCGCCAGCACCCAGCGCAGGTCGTCCGCGCGCAGCAGGTGCAGGGTTCCTCGCATCGGCCACGACCGGACCACGGTCCCGGCGTCCAGGGCGTCGGCCAGCCCGGCCGTCGTGCCGGCGCCGGTGCGCAGGGCCACGGCCGTCGCCGCGGCCCGCAGGTCCTGGGCCTGCACGGCCGCGAGGTGCGTGACGACGTCGGTCGCGTCGGGCAGGACCGGGACGACCCGCTGGGCCACGAGCCGCCACGTCCCCACGTCCTGCCGCCGCAGCCGGATCACCGGGCCAGCCTGCCGGACCGGGTTCCCGCCCGCAGCTGGTTCAGTGCAGTCGGTTCAGGGCAGTCGGTTCAGCGCAGGAGGTTCAGGCCCGAGACGACGGACAGCCCCAGCACCCACTTCTCGAACGTCTTGATGTCCATCCGCTTCGCGACCCACCAGCCCAGGAGCGCGCCCACGACGACGGCAGGAGCCAGCCGCAGGTCCAGCCACAGCGAGTCGACGGAGATCAGGCCCAGTCCGACGCTGAACGGCACCTTGAAGCAGTTCACGATGAAGAAGAACCAGGCGCCCGTCCCGAGGAACGACATGACGCCCATGCCCATGGTGAACAGGTAGATCGACATCGGGGCGCCGCCGGCGTTGGCGACCATCGTGGAGAACCCCGCGAGGAACCCGAAACCCAGGGCCGCCCACCGCCGTCGGCTCGCCGACGTCGGCACGACGTCGGAGTTCTTGCGCAGTCGGCGCTGCCGCCACACGTGGATCACCACGAGCAGGACGAGCAGCACCCCGATGGACCGGCGCATCACGGTGTCGTCCACGACGCGGACGAACCCGGCGCCCGCGACGACCCCCACCGCGACGTAGGGGAACAGCCGCAGCAGCAGGCCCCAGTCGGCGTGCCGGCGGTAGATCGAGATGGCGAAGAGGTCGCCCAGCATCAGCAGGGGCAGGATGATCCCCGTGGACTCCTTGGCCGGCAGCACCAGCGCGAAGATCGCCACGGCGATGGTGCCCGCCCCGCCGATGGACGTCTTGGAGAACCCGATGACGAGGGCCGCCAGGTACAGGGGGATGAGGTCCACCGTCGACAGGTCGAGCACCGGGGGAGCGTAACCGTGACCAGGTGCCAGTCGTGACGCGGTGCCACTCGTGACCCACCCGTCCGTGCCGGGGGTGATGCACCTCGACCTCGACGCGTTCTTCGCCGCCGTCGAGCAGCGGGACAAGCCGTCGCTGCGGGGCAAACCGGTCGTCGTCGGCGGGACCGGTGGCCGGGGTGTGGTCTCCACGGCCAGCTACGAGGCGCGCGCCTTCGGCATCGGGTCGGCGATGCCGACGGCCCGGGCGCGGCGGTTGTGCCCCAACGCCGCCTACCTCGGGGGCCGGTTCGAGGCCTACCGGGAGGTCTCGCGGCAGGTCATGGAGCTCGCGCACGGGCTGTCCCCGCTCGTCGAGCCGCTCTCGCTCGACGAGGCCTTCGTCGACCTCGCGGCCGCCCACCCCGACCTCGACCTCGCGGCCGTCACCACGATCGCCACCGACTTCCGGGCCGCCGTCCGCGCGCGGACGGGGTTGACGGTGTCCGTGGGCGTCGGGTCGAGCAAGCTCGTCGCCAAGATCGCCTCGGACCTGCGCAAACCCGACGCCCTCGTCGTCGTGCCGCGGGCCGAGCAGGAGGCGCTGCTGGGCCCGATGAGCGTCCGGGTGATCCCGGGCGTCGGCGCGGTCACGGGGGACCGGCTGGTCCGGGCGGGCCTGACGACGATCGGGGCGCTCGCGGCGGCCGACGAGGCCGAACTCGTGCGGATGCTCGGCAAGGCGCACGGCACCGCCCTGCTCGCGTTCGCCCGCGGCCTCGACCCCCGGCCCGTCGTGTCCGAGCGGGAGGCGAAGTCGGTCTCGGCCGAGGAGACGTTCGCGGTCGACCTCACCGACCGCCGCGACCTCGCCGAACGGTTGCGGCGGATGACCGACCGCGTCGCGGGGCGGCTCGCGGCCGCGGGGCTGTCGGGGCGGACGGTGACCATCAAGGTGCGGCGCTACGACTTCTCGACGCTGAACCGCTCCCGCACGCTGCCGCACGCGACGAGCTCGGCGCGCGAGATCGTCCAGAACGCGACGGAACTGCTCGCCGCGGTCGACGTCGCCGACGGCGTCCGCCTGCTGGGCGTCGGCGTCTCCGGGCTCAGCGAGTTCAGCCAGACCGACCTGCTGGCCGAGCTGGAACCGGAGCCGGAGGACGTCACGACCACGGACGAGGACGAACCCCTGGAGTCCCCGCAGCCCTACGGCCCGCCCGCGGCTGCGGGGTGGCGGCCGGGGCAGGACGTGCGGCACGAGGAGTTCGGGCCCGGCTGGGTCCAGGGGTCGGGGGCCGGGCGGGTCACCGTACGGTTCGAGGGTCCGCACACGCCGGTCGGGCGGATCCGCACGTTCCGCGACGACGACGCCGCGCTGACGCCCGCCGACCCGCCCGTCTTCGACCCGGAGCTGCCGTGAAGCTGCCCGTCCCCGGTGGCCTGGCCGCCGAACCGCTGCGGCGGTTCCTCCTCGCGCACGCCCTGCCGGGGGCCGAGACCCACGTCGACGGACTGCACCGCAGGGTGTTCCGGACGAGCCGCGGCCCCGTCGAGGCGTCCGTCGACCTCGGGACGGACGAGCGCTGCGAGGCCGTCGTGCTCGACGGTCCCGACCTCGACGCCGGGCTCCTCGACGAACTCGCCCCCGTCGTGCGCCGGTGGCTCGACCTCGACGGGCACCAGGAGGAGGCCGAACGGCACCTCGCGGGTGACCCGCTGCTGGCCCCGCTGATCGCCGCGAACCCCGGGCTGCGGGTGCCGCGCACGGTGTGGGGGGCGGAGACGGCGCTGCTCACCGTGCTCGGGCAGCAGGTGTCGCTGGCTGCGGCGCGGACCTTCGGCGGCCGGCTCGTCGCCGCCTACGGCACCCCCGTCGGGGGGCTGCGCGCCTTCCCGGAACCGGCCGCCCTCGCCGCGGCCGGACCCGACGCCCTGCGCGCGGTGACGGGGGTGACGGGCGCGCGGGCCCGGACGCTGCACGTCCTCGCGCAGACCCTCGCCGACGGCCTCGACCTCGACGGCGACCTCGGGACGGTCGACCCCGCCGCGGCCCACGCCGCCCTGCTGGCCCTGCCCGGCATCGGCCCGTGGACCGCCGACTACGTGGCCCTGCGCGTCCTCGGCGACTCCGACGCGTTCCTGCCCTCCGACCTCGTCCTGCGTCGCGCGCTGGGCCGGATCACCGCCCGCGAGGCGCAGGCGCGGGCCGAGGGGTGGCGGCCCTGGCGGGGGTACGCGCTGCTGCACCTGTGGACGGCGGAGGTCTTCGCGACCTGAGCCACCGCTACGGTGCGTCTGTGCAGGGAACCGTTGTCGTCACTGGTGGTAGTCGCGGCATCGGGGCGGCGGTGGTCCAGGCGCTCGCCGCCCGGGGGGTTCCGACCTGCTTCAGCTACTCCACGCACCGGGAGGCCGCGGACGTCGTGGCGGCCACGGCGGTCGACTTCGGCAGTTCCTGCATCGCGGTCCAGGCCGACGTCTCCGTCGAGTCCGACGTCAGGCGCCTGTTCCACGCCGCACGCGAACTCGGACCCGTGACGGGGCTGGTGAACAACGCCGGGATCACCGCCCCGCAGTCGAAGGTCGTCGACCTCGACGTCGACCGCATCCGCCGCGTCCTCGACGTCAACGTCGTGGGGGCGTTCCTGTGCGCGCGGGAGGCCGTGAAGCACCTGACCACGGCGGGCGGCGGCACGATCGTCAACATCTCCAGCCGCGCCGCGGTGCTGGGCAGCCCGGGGGAGTACGTCGACTACGCCGCCTCCAAGGCCGCGGTCGACACCCTCACGGTGGGTCTGGCGCAGGAGGTCGCGGCCGACGGCATCCGCGTCGTCGGGGTCCGCCCCGGGCTCATCCGCACCGACATCCACGCCGCCTCGGGTGAACCCGGACGGGTGGAGCGGCTGCAGAAGACCGTCCCGTTGGGGCGCGGGGGTGAAGCCGGTGAGGTCGCCGAGGCCGTCGTGTGGTTGCTGTCCGACGCCGCCTCGTACGTCACGGGCACCACGCTCGACGTGTCCGGTGGGCGCTGACGTCCGCACCGCGCGCGAGGATTCCCCCGTGAGCACCCGCCCCGCCCCCCGCCGCCCGGACGTCACGACGCTGGAACTCGTCGGGGGTCCCGAACCGCTCACGGTCTCCCTCGCCGAGCACGACCCGCGGTGGGCCGAACGGTTCCGCGAGCACCGCGACCGCATCCTGGCCGCCCTGGCGGGGCGGGACGTGGAGGTGCACCACATCGGGTCGACGGCGGTCCCCGGCCTCGCCGCGAAACCCGTCGTGGACCTCGTCGTCGTGGTCGACGACATCACCGCCGAGGAGGACCACGTCGAACCCCTCCTGGCCGCCGGGTACGTGCTGCGGGTCCGCGAACCCGGCCACCGCCTCGTCCGCACCCCCGAGCGCGACGTGCACGTGCACGTCTACGGCCGCGGGGACCGGGCGGTCGAGGACTACCTGCTGCTGCGCGACCACCTGCGCCGCGACGAGGGCGACCGGAACCGCTACGAGGCGGTCAAGCGCGACCTCGTCACCCGTCGGTGGGAGGACACGAACGACTACGCCGACGCCAAGACCGCGGTGATCACCGCCATCAAGGAACGGGCCCGCGCCCTCCGCCCGCCGCGGTAGCTGCCGTCCTGCGCAGGCACCTCGTCCGGCGCTGGGACCGTGGGCTCACGTCGTCCGGCGGAACCGCACCACCACCGGTCCGGGGACACCGTTGCGGGGCAACGGGACCCGCACACCGTCCGGCGTCGCGGTGACCTCGACGGGAACCTCGCGGGTTCCCCCGGGCCCGGCTCCGAGCACGCGCACGTCGGAGGTTTCGAGGGTTCCCGGGGTGATCCGCAGGTCCACGCCGGCCCCCGCCGCCGGCGGGTCGACGACGGCGAACACGTGGATCCCGTCGCCACCGACCGTCCAGCGGACCCACGGCCTGTCCTGCGGGCCGGCGACGTCCGCGGCCAGGGGCCCGGCCCCGTGCACGGCGCGGTCGTTGACGGCCATCCACTCCGCCAGGCCCTCCAGGCACCGCCGCTGGGGTGCGGGGACGCGGCCGGCGGCGTCCGGACCGACGTTCAGCAGCAGGTTCCCGCCGCGCGAGACGACGTCGACGAGGTGGCGGACGGCCGCCGGCCCGTCGAGGGACAGGGCGAGCTCGTCCTCGCGCTGGTTGTAGCCGAACGACAGGCCGACGCCGCGGCAGTTCTCCCACGCCTCCGCCCCCTCCAGGGCCGTGCCCGCCTGGTACTCGCTCGTGCGGAAGTCCCAGTGGGTGCGGCCCCAGCGGTCGTTGACGACGCCCTCGGGGTTCCGGGCGTAGAACTCCTCGAGGACGTGGACGAAGCTGTCCGGCCCGGCGGGCTTCCCCGCGTCGGGCCAGTCGATGTCGCCCCACAGGACGTCGGGGGCGTAGCGCTGGACGAGGTCGCGCACCTGCGCCGTGGCGTACCGGGCGTACTCCAGGCCGAGCGGGCGGGCGCCGGAGTCGTCGTCGGCGTCCCAGATGGGACCGGTGTCGGCCGCGTGCCAGTCCAGACCGCCGGAGTAGTAGACCCCGAACCGCAGTCCCGCCGCGCGGGTGGCGCGGGCGAACTCCCCGACGAGGTCGCGGCGCGGCCCGCGCGCGACGGTGTTCCGCGTCCCGGTGCCCGGGGCGTCCCACAGCGTGATGCCGTCGTGGTGCTTGGTCGTGGGGACGACGTAGCGCGCCCCGGCGCGGGCGAAGAGGGCGACGAGCGCGTCGGCGTCGAACGCCTCGGCGTGCCACCGGTCGAGGAGGTCGTCGTAGGGGACGTCGCCGTACGTCCGGCGGTGGTGTTCCGCGGCCGGCGAGCCGGGGATGCGGATGGTGTTCATGTACCACTCCGCGTAGGGGTTCCGCAGGAACCAGTCGTCGTGGTGCGTCCCGTGCTCCCCGAGCGGTTCGGCCCACGCCGGGACGGAGTACGCCCCCCAGTGCACGAAGATCCCGAAGCGGGCCTCGGTGAACCAGGACGGCACCGGGCGCACGAAGCGTTCGTACTCCGGGGGCCGGCGGGCGGAGGGGTCGAACATCGCCACGGAGTCTCCAGGGGCCGGTGGCGCGTCGCCACGGGGGAGGAACGACGCGCCGCCGCCCTGCGCGAACGAGCATACGACTGCGCGTTCGGTCAGGGAAGAGCTGTCACGCCACGGGCGTCCCGAGCAGTTCCAGGGCGCGGTCGAGGGACCACACCTCCCCGACCTTGTGGGAGAGGTCGAAGAGGTTCGCGCGGTGGACGTCCTCGTCACGGTCGCCCACCGCGTCGGCCACGACGAGGGGGACGAACCCGTGCTGCATCGCGTCGACCGCGCTCGCCCGCACGCAGCCGGACGTGCTGAGCCCCGCGATGAGCAGCGTGTCCACGCCCAGGGTGTGCAGGTGCTCGGCCAGCCCGGTCCCGAAGAACGCGCTGGGGTACTGCTTGACGACCTCGTGCTCGTCCGCGCGCGGCGCCAGACCGTCGATGTAGCGCGCGAACGGGCTGCCGGTCGTGAAGGCGGCCAGGGCCGGGACCTTCCGGAAGAACACCCCGGCGTCCGCACCGTCGGGCCGGATGTCGACACGCGTGACGACGACGGGGATCCCGGCGGTGCGGGCCGCGGACAGCAGGACCCCCATGGCCGCGACCTCCTCCTCCACCCCGGCGTAGAGCGGGCAGGCGGGATCGGTGTACGCCTGCGCGGGGTCGACGAGCAGCAACGCCGGCCGGTCGCCGGGGACGAGGTGGTGGCCGTAGCCGGCGGACGCGTAGTCCGCCTGCTGCGCGGTGGAACCGGTCACGGGTGGGCTCCTTCGGCGGGGGAATCGGTGGGTGAGCGGGGCGGCGGAGGGGGTTCCGCCGTCGGCGCCCGGTCCGGCGGGACGGACCCCCCGGAACGCCCCGAGCGGTCGGGGCGACCGGGCAGCGCCCAGCAGGCGAGCAGGGCCAGGGCGGCCAGGACGGCGAGGACGACGAACGCGGCGCGCACCCCCGCGGCGAACTCGGCCGCACCCGCCGGTCCGGCAGAACCCAGGGTTCCCGCGTAGGCCGCGGCCCGGTCCCCGGCGGCCAGTCCGCTCGTCGCGATCCCGAGCGCCAGGGCCGTGCTCAGCAGGTACCCGACGTTCTGCAACGCCGAGCGCACGCCGTTGGCCGCCCCGCGGGCCGACGGGCCGACGGTGAGCATGAGGGTGCTCGTGCCCGGGGTCATGAACAACCCCGTCCCGACGCCGACGGCGGCGAGCGCCGGCCCGACGAGCCAGTACGAGCTCCCGGGGCGCAGGACGACCGTGAGCGCGAGGATCCCGGCGAGCACGACGGCACTGCCGACGGTCGTCAGGACCCGCGCCCCGGCACGCCCGACGAGGTGGCCCGCGGCGACGGCGGCGACGGTCGTGCCGACCGCCACCGGGCTCACGAGGAGCCCGGCCGTCAGGGCGTCGTGGTGCCCGGCGGCCTGCAGGACGAGGGAGGCGAGCACCACCACGGCGTACTGGGCGGCGGCGTTGAGCAGGACCGCCGCGTAGAGGGGGGCGCGCACCCGGTGCGCGACGAGGCGCAGGTCCACGAGGGGGTGCCGTCGCCGCGCCTGCAGCAGCGCGAACGCCCCCCACGTCAGGACGGCCAGACCACCGGCCACCAGCGGCCCCCTCGCCCCGGCCGCCCCCGGGGTGACGGCGCGCAGGGCGTCCGGGGACAGGGCCAGCACCGTCGCCGCGAGGGCCAGCGTCGAGAGCACCGCCCCCGCCAGGTCGAACGGCTGCCGGGTCCCCGCGGGACGGCGGGTCCGGGGCAGGACGAGGAGCGACCAGCAGAGGCCGAGCGCGCACAGGGGCAACGTCAGCAGGAACGTCCCGCGCCACCCCAGCAACGCCGTGGCCGCCCCGCCCAGCAGCGGTCCGGCGGCCTGGCTCACCGCCGCGACCGTCGCGTTCAGCCCCAGCGCCCGCGGCAGCGACGACGCGGGGAACGCGTCCGTCAGCAGCGGGGTCGTGTTCGTCACCAGCGCGGCCGCCCCGACGGCCTGCACGGCACGCGCCGCGATGAGCAGTTCGGCCGACGGGCTCGCCGCGCACGCGGCCGTCGCCGCCGTGAACACCGCGAACCCCGCGAGGTAGAGGGGACGTCGCCCGACGATGTCGGCCAGCCGCCCGAACGCCAGGATCAGCGCGGTCGTCAGGAGCATGTACGCCAGCAGGACCCAGCCGGCCTGCCCGGCGCTCGCGCCGAGTTCCCGGGTGATCGTCGGCAGCGCGACGTTGACCCCGGAGATGTTGAGGAACACGACGACCACACCGCAGCTGGTCGCCGAGAACACCGTCCACGGCGACCGCGTCCGGGTCGCCGCGCGCACCGCACCCCCCACGTCAGGCCGGGAGGTCGGGGGTCGCGAGGTGGTGCTCCGTGAGGCGCTGGAACGCCACCCCGAGCCCCAGCAGCAGGGCGTCGTCGAACGGACGGCCGACGAGCTGAACGGCCACCGGCAACCCGTCGGCGCCGCGTCCGGCCGGGAGCACGAGGGCCGGATTGCCCGTGAGGTTGAACGGGGAAGTGTTGCGCGGCAACACCTCCTGCAACGGGACGCGCTGCCCGTCGACGTCCACGGTGAGGTCGTCGAGGCGGGGAGCGGTGGCCCCCACCCCCGGGGTGAGGAGCACGTCCACCCCGGCCAGGTCCATCGCCCGCTGCACCGCCAGCTGGGCCACGGGCCGGCCGCGCAGGGCCCGCAGGTAGTCCGCGGCGCTCGCGGTCGCGCCGCGGGCGAGCCGTTTGCGGGTTCCGGAGTCGTAGTCCTCGAGCCGGTCGAGGGCGGCCTCCTGGGTGGCCAGCAGTTCGCAGGACAGGACGACGAGGGCGTCGGTGCAGGCCCGTTCGGCCACGGGGAGGTCCACGTCGACGACGACGGCCCCGGCCGAGCGGAGCACGTCGACGGCCGCGTTGGCGGCCGCGACGACCGCTGCGTCGCAGCGCTGCTCGAACCAACCGCGGACCCGCCCGACGCGTCGCCCGGCGAGCCACGCGTGGTCGGCGACGTCCGCGGGGCCGCAGGCGGTCCGGTCCTCGACGGCGGTGGGATCGGTCCCGTCGGGGCCGGCCAGCACGGCGAGGACGGCGGCGACGTCGGCGGCGCTGCGCGCGAGGGGGCCGACGTGGTCGAGGGTCCAGGACAGGGTCGCGACCCCGGTCCGCGGCACGAGCCCGTGCGTGGGTTTGAGCCCGGTGAGGCCGCAGAGCGAGGACGGCACCCGCACCGAACCGCCGGTGTCGGTGCCGAGGGCGAAGGGGACGACGCGCGCGGCGACGGCGGCGGCGGACCCGGTGGAGGACCCGCCCGTCCACCGACCGGCCCGCCACGGGTTCTGCACGGCCGGGTGGCGACGTCCCTGCGGCAATCCGCAGGCGAACTCGGTGGTGGCGGTCATCGCGACGGGCACGGCCCCGGCGGCGCGCAACCGCGCCACGACGGTGGCGTCGGTGGTGGCGACGCGGTCCCCGGTGAGCAGCGACCCGCACGTGACGGCCGACCCCGCGACGTCGACGATCTCCTTGACGGCGAACGGGACCCCTTCCAGGGGGCGTGCGGTCCCGGCGGCCCAGCGGTGGGCGCTCTCCGCGGCCGCCTCCCGGCTGCCCGCGACGGTGGCCGTGAACGCGGTGCCCACGGGGCCGGTTCCGGTGACCACCGTGGCGTGCGCGGCGTCGTGGACGGAGCGCGGGTCCAGCGTCCCGGCGGCGAACGCGGCGAGGAGGTCCAGCACCCCCGAGGTTCCCGCGGAGGTGGTGGGAGCGGTGAGGGTCGAGGCCGGGGCCGGCGCACCGGCGGCCCGGTCCGCTGCGGCCCGGCGCAGGAAGGCCTCCGCCGCCGCGGGTTCGGGCCCGGCGGCGGGGGACGCCGGGTGCGGGCGCGTGCGGGCGGCGGCCAGCAGGTCCTGCAGTTCGGTGTCCGCGCCGCCCGCGCGGGCGAGGTCGGCCAGGACGTCCGCGGTCCCCGGCGCCCGCAGGACGCCGGCGGTGGTCGGCGGGTTCACGCGGGGACCCCGCCGCGGGTGAGCCGCGCCAGTTGGTCGACGACGTCGGGACGCCGGTCCCGGGCGAGCGGGAACGCGGCGCGGACCCGGTCGACGTCGGCGAGGTCGAGGTCCACGCGCAGCAGGTCCCCGGGCCGGTGCGGGGCGGCCTCCGCCAGCACCTGGCCGGTCGGGTCCACGACGCAGGACCGGCCGAAGTAGTCCACCGAACTGCCGTTGAGGTGTTCGGTGCCCGCGCGGTTGGCGGCGACGACGAACGTCTGGGACTCCATGGCGCGCACGGACAGTTCCGTCGTGAAGAGCGTCTCGCGGTTCCCGAGGGAACTGACGACGGCCAGCACGACCTCGGCGCCCATGGCCCGCGCCAGGGCCCAGTGCTCGGGGAAGGACCGGTCGTAGCAGATGACGCACGCGAACCGCGTGCCGAGCAGGTCGAGCACGACGGGGGCGGGGCCGGGGGCGAAGAAGTACTTCTCGTCGACGTCGACCCCGCCGACGTGGTTCGCCGGCAGGGACAGCTTGCGGTAGGCGGGGTACGCACGGCCGTCGGCGTCGCGCCAGGGGACGAGGTCGCCGGTGGGGTCCACGGCCACCGCCGAGTTGTGCAGGACCCCGGCCGGTGTCCGCTCGTACATCCCCCAGACGATCGCGACCCCGAGGTCGCGGGCCAGGGCGCCGAAGAACTCCGTCACCGGACCGGGCAGGGGCTGGGCCCAGCCGGTCCGGTCGCTGGTCCGGGAGGTGCAGAAGTAGGGCGTGGTGATGAGTTCGGGCAGCAGGACGAGGTGCGGCCGCAGCCCTGCAGCGTCCGGTGCCGCGACCTCCCGCACCAGCGCCGCCAGGACCTCGAGGGTCGCGGCGAGGTCCTCGCCGAACCCGCCGGTCTGCACGACGCCGACCCGCAGCGGACGACCCGGTTCCCGCACCACGCCCTCTCCCCGCGGCCTCAGGCGGGAGCCCCGGCCTGGGCCGGGATCCGGTTGCGGGAGCGCATGAGCGGCTGGATGCGTGTGCCGAAGTCCTCGACGCCCCGGACGAAGTCGTCGAACGTCAGCATGACGCCCCCGACACCGGGCAGACCGGCCAGGTCGTCGAGCATCCGGGCCACGGACTCGTAGGACCCGACGAGGGTCCCCATGTTGAAGTTCACGGCCCCCTCGGGCAGCGAGATGGTCCGGGCGGTGGAACTGTCGTCGGCGTCGGTGTCGGCGGAGGCCTCACCGGCCTGGTAGTCCAGGGCGCTCGTGTCGGCGTTGTCGTGGTAGTCGCGCCACTTCGCCATCGCCAGCTCGTCGGTCTCGTCCGCGATGACCATGAACAGCGCGAACGCACCGACGTCCCGGCCCGTGCGGTCGGCGGCGTCCACGAGGCGCTGGCCCGTGTCGGCGAGGGCGGTGGGGGTGTTGATCCCCGTGCCCATGAGGAAGTTGTGGTCGGCGTGCTCGGCGGCGAACGCGATGCCCGTCGGGCTCTGCCCCGCCGCCACGACGTCGATGGTCCCGCCGGTGGGCCGGGGCGACAGGACGCAGTCGTCCATCGAGTAGAACTCGCCCTTGAAGTCGCTGCGACCGGTCGACCACAGCTCCCGCATCACCTGCACGTACTCCGCGGCGCGCGCGTAGCGGTTCGCGAAGTGCTCGTCACCCGGCCACAACCCCATCTGCGTGTACTCGCCGGGCGCCCAGCCGGTGACGATGTTCACACCGAACCGGCCGGGGGCGATGTCGTCGATCGTCGCGGCCATCCGGGCCACGAGCGCCGGCGGCAGGGTGAGGATCGCGGAGGAGGCGTAGAGCTTGATGCGTTCGGTCACGGCGGCCAGCCCGGCCATGAGGGTGAAGGACTCCATCGCGTGGTCCCAGAACTCGGTGTCCCCGCCGAACCCGCGGAACTTCACCATCGACAGCGCGAAGTCGAAGCCGTGCGCCTCGGCCTTCTGCACGATCTCCTTGTTGAGCGCGAAGCTGGGCATGTACTGCGGCGCGCTCTTGGAGATGAGCCAGCCGTTGTTCGCGATCGGGATGAACACGCCGATGTCCACAGGTCCTCCAGGTCAGCTGCTCCAGGTCGTGACTGCGAATGTATGGAGCGGCCGTTGCGTCCTCGTCTCGCCCGTGTGAACAGCTTGTTGCGGAGCGCCGGGTGGTGAGGTTCCCGGCCTGCGAGGTCAGCGCGGACGGCGCGTCGAACCCCGGGGAACGAGGTCGACGTCGAACACCCGGTGCACGAACGGCAGGGCGGGGTCCTCGATCCGCGCCAGCATCGCGGCCGCCGCGGCCTCGGCCATCTGCACGAGGGGCTGGCGGACCGTCGTGAGGTCGATCATCGACCAGCCCGCCCAGTCCAGGTCGTTGTAGCCGATGACGGCCACGTCGCCGGGCACCGACAACCCCAGCCGGCCGGCGGCGTCGAGCACGCCGAGGGCGATGTAGTCGGTCTGGCAGAACACCGCGTCCGGACGTTCGCCGGCCGGCGCCGAGAACAGGTCCAGGGCCGCCTCCAGTCCCGTGCGCGGGTCCACCTGGCCCCGGCGCACGCGGTCGCGCGGGAGCGACAACCCGCACGCCCTGAGCCCGGCGCGGAAACCCCGTTCGCGCCGGGCCAGGCTGGGGTTGTCGCGGGGACCGGCCACCATCGCCGGTCGCCGGGCGCCCGTCTCGGCGAGGTGCCGCGCGGCGAGCCGGCCACCCTCGACGTTGTCGGACGTGATGCGGTCGACGCGGTCGCCGAGGTCGGAGTCGACGTCCCGGTTGAGGACGACGACGGGCATGCCCGCGTCCAGCAGGTCGCCCACGACGGGGGAGGACGTGCGGGCCGATGTGTAGACGACCCCGTCGACGATGCCGCCGCGCAACCCGGCGACGCTGTCCTCGAACCCGCCGCCGGAGGCGTCCTCCTGGTCGCTGACGAGGACCACCCGGTACCCGTCGGCGTGGAACCGGCGCTGCAGGGTGTCGATGAGGACGGGGAACGAGGGGTTGCGCAGGTCGCCGGAGACGACGGCCACCGACGAGGTCCGGCGCGTGATGAGGCTGCGCGCCGAGACGTTGACGACGTACCCCATCTCCCGGGCCACGCGCAGGACGAGTTCCCTGGTGTCGGGCACGACGCGGGCGTCGCCCCGCAGCGCGCGGGAGACGGTGGACTGCGACACCCCGGCCGCGCGGGCGACGTCGTACCCGGTGACCGGCTCGCGGCCCGGGGTGCTGACCGTGGAGTCGCCCATGGGGCTGAGGATAGGTCGCGCGGCGTCCCGGACCGGGGTGTTCCCCAGCTGTCCCTCAGGGCAGCAACAGGTCCCGTCGTGCGAGCACCACGTCCCGGAACGCGGCGGCGACGCGCGGCAGCGGTTCGTCCCGGCGGACCAGGCCCACCACGCGCGTCGAACCGGGTCCGGTGAGCGGCCGTTCGACGACCCCGGCGAAGGCCTCGGAGGTGCCGCGCTGGGCCGAGGGCAGGACCGCGACGCCGAGCCCCGCCGCCACCAGACCCCGCAGCGTGTGGCTGTCCTGCCCCTCGAACGCGACGCGCGGCACGACGCCGTGGTGGGCGAACAGCGCCTCGGCCGCCTCGCGCAACCCGTACCCCGGCTCGAAGAGCACGAACTCCTCGTCCGCGACGGCCGACAGCGCGACGGGACCCTCGACGGCCAGGGGGTGGTCGGCCGGGAACCCCACGACGAGGGGCTGCTCCACGAGCGGGTCGGCCAGCAACCCGGGACGGTCCGGGACGGGGGAGGTGAGGACGAGGTCGACCTCGCCGGCCGTCAGCTGGTCCAGGACCGCGGCCGCCGCACCCTGCTGCAGCTGGAACCGCACCCCGGGGTGCTCCTGCCGGAACGCGCGCACGAGGCCCGGGACGGCCGCGGCCCCGAGCGTGTGCAGGAACCCGAGGGCCACGCGGCCGGTGTCGACGGCGTCGTCGTCCCGCACGGTCCGGACGCCGCGGTCCAGCTCGGCCAGCGCCCGGCCGGCGACCTCGGCGAGCGCGCGGCCGGCCGCCGTGAGCCGGATGCCGCGGCCGTCGGGCACGACGAGCGGGACCCCCAGGGCGCGCTGCAGCCGGGCCAGGGTGCGGCTCACCGTCGGCTGCTGCAGGCCGACGAGCTCGGCCGCCCGGGTGACGTGCCGCGTCTCGGCGACCGCGACGAGCAGCCGCCAGGGCGCCGTCAGCGCCTCCACGTCGTCCACCCTCGAAGTGTGCATGACTCAGCGGCTCTTCGGACATTGGACGCATGGGTCACGCCTTCCTACCGTCGAGGGGTGAGTCTCGACGCCCGTACCGGAACCCCGCCCTGGCTGGGCCACGAGCGCGGCACCCCCGGCTACCGGCGGATCGTCGTCGCCCTCTTCGCCGCCGGGGTCGCCACCTTCGCCCAGCTCTACTCCGTGCAGGCGGTCCTGCCCTCGCTGGCGAGCGGGCTGCACCTGGGGGCCTCCGAGGCCGCCCTCGGCGTCTCCGTGGCCACCGGCGCGCTCGCGGTGTCCGTCGTGGGGTGGAGCGCTCTGGCCGACCGGGTCGGGCGCGTCCCGGCCATGGTCGCCTCCGTCGTGCTGGCGAGCCTGCTCGGCCTCGCCGTCCCCCTCGCCGCGTCCCTCGGACCGCTGCTCGTGCTCCGCGCGCTGCAGGGGGCCGCCCTCGGCGGGCTGCCGGCCGTGGCCATGGCGTACCTCGCCGAGGAGGTCCACGCCCGCGAGGTGGCCCTGGCCGCCGGCGCGTACGTGTCCGGGAACTCCGTCGGCGGGCTCACCGGCCGCATCGTGTCCTCCGGTGTGGCCGACCTCCTCGGGTGGCGGTGGGGCGTCGCGGCCGTCGCCCTCGTCGGGCTGGCCGCCACGGCCGTGTTCTGCGTGCTCGTGCCCCGTTCACACGGGTTCGTCCGGCACCGTCGGGTGAGCGGTCCGCCGCTGCGGGCCCGGCTGCGCCGCGCGCTGTCCGACCCGGCCCTGCTCGCGCTCTACGCCCAGGCGCTGCTGCTCATGGGCGGTTTCGTCACGGTCTACAACTACCTCGGGTTCCGGCTCCTGGCCGCGCCGTTCTCCCTGTCCCAGACCCTCGTCGGCCTGCTCTTCGTCGTCTACCTCGCCGGGACGCTGAGTTCCTCCGTGGCGGGCCGGCTCGCCGCCCACGGCCGGCTGCGCGTCCTGCTGGGCGCCGTCGCGGTCTTCGCGGTGGGCTGCGTGCTGACGCTGTCGACGCAGCTCGTCGTCGTCGTGGTCGGGCTCGTGCTGCTGACGGCGGGGTTCTTCGCCGCCCACGCCGTCGCCAGCGGTTGGGTCGGTGCCCGGGCCGAGCCCGGGGTGCGCGCCCAGGCCTCCGCGCTCTACACCTTCGCCTACTACGCGGGTTCCAGCGTCGTCGGCTGGCTCGCCGGGTTCGCCTTCTCCGGCGGCGGCTGGGTCGTCGTCGTGGGCGTCGTCACGGGCCTGGCCGTCGTGGCGGCCGTGCTCGCGACCCTCGGACTGCGGGGGCGGACGGCGGCGGGCAGCATGGGGGCGTGATCGAGGACCTCGTCGAACTGGTCGGTGCGGGCGACGTCGCCGTCCTCGAGGGCGCCGGGATGTCGACCGGGTCGGGCATCCCCGACTACCGCGGCCCCAACGGTTCCCTGCAGCGGCACACGCCCATGACCTTCAAGGAGTTCACCGGCTCGGCGGAGAACCGCCGCCGGTACTGGGGCCGCAGCCACGTCGGGTGGGAGCACTTCCGCCGGGCCCGGCCGAACGACGCCCACCGCGCGGTGGCGGCTCTGGAGCGCGCCGGTCTGCTGACGGGGGTCATCACGCAGAACGTCGACGGCCTCGACCTCGCCGCCGGGACGCGGGAGGTCGTGGAACTGCACGGCAACCTCGACCGCGTCGTGTGCCTGCACTGCGGTGAGGTGACGGACCGGGCCGAGCTCGCGGACCGGCTCGCGGCCGCCAACCCGGGGTTCTCCGCCCGCGTCGAGGAGTTCCAGGCGCTCAACCCCGACGGGGACGCCGACCTCACCGACGCCCAGTTGCAGGGGTTCACCCCAGTTCCCTGCCGGCGCTGCGGCGAGGACGCGCTCAAGGCCGACGTCGTGTTCTTCGGCGAGACCGTGCCCAAGGACCGCGTGGAGCGGTCCTTCGAGCTCCTCGACTCCTCGCGGTCCCTGCTGGTGCTCGGGTCCTCCCTCGCCGTCATGTCGGGGTACCGGTTCGTGCTGCACGCGGCCAAGCACGCGCAGCCCGTCGCGATCGTCACGGCCGGACCGACCCGGGGGGACGAGAAGGCGACCGTGCGCCTCGACGCCCCCCTCCAGGACGTCCTGCCCGACCTCCTCCAGCGCCTGGGCCTCTGAGCTCAGGGGGTTCGGGCCCCCGTGTCCGGACGCGACTGCCCGTACCCGGCGAGACCCTCGGCGACGCGGGCGATCTCCTCCGCGGGCAGCGTCCGGACCGGGAGCCCCGTGGCCATGGCCCGCAGCTGCACGTCGCAGACGTACTCCAGGTAGGCCACGAGGCCGAGGACCTTCGTCAGGTCGTCCCCCACGACGACCGCGCCGTGGTTCCCCATGAGCGCGGCGGTGCGGTCGCGCAGCGCCGCGGCGACGCCCGTGGCGAGGTCGTCGGAACCGAACGTGGCGTAGGGGGCGACGCGGATCCCGCCGCCGAACAGCGCGGTGTAGTAGTGCGACGCGGGGACCTCGTCGACGAGGGTGGACAGCGCCGTCGAGGCCGGGGCGTGCGTGTGCACGACCGCCGTGTGCGCCGAGCTCGCGTAGACGGCCAGGTGCAGGGGGAGTTCGCTGGAGGGTTTCAGCGGGGCGTCCACGGGTTCGCCGTCCATCCGGTGCACGCCGACGTCCGCCCCCGTCATGGCCGCGTAGTCCAGGCCGCTGGGCGAGATCGCGACGAGGTCGCCGACGCGGACGGACACGTTGCCCGCCGTGCCGACGACGAGCCCGTCGCGGGCCAGGGCCTTGCAGGTGTCCGCGACCTGCTGCCGCACTCCGGTGAGAGCGTCCAGCCCGCCGCTCACGGCTGCATCCCCGGCTGGAGGACGAACTTGGAGCCGCGGCCCGCGGCCATGTCCTCGAGGCTGTCGACGAGCGCCTCCAGGGGCCGGACCTCCGTCACGAGCATGGTCCCGTCGACCTTCCCCGTGCTGAGGAGTTCCACGGCCGTGCGGACGTAGTCGGGGGTGTGGTGGAACACGCCCTTGAGCGTGTACTCCTCGTAGTGCATCGCCGAGGAGTCCACCGAGAACGGTGCCCCCTTCGGGGTGCCGCCGAACAGGACGGCCGTCCCGCCCGGGCGCAGCGTGCGGACGGCCTGTTCCCACACGGCGGGCAGTCCGACGGCCTCGATCGAGACGTCCGCGCCGCGGCCGCCGGGGGTGCGTGCCTTGATCGCCGCGACCCGGGACTCGGGATCCGGCAGGTCGGTGAGGTCGACGGTCTCGACGGCGCCGGCGGCCCGGGCCTGTTCCAGCCGCCACGGCGTCTGGTCGACGGAGACGACGCTCGCCCCGCGCAGCGTGGCGAGGCGCGTGAACATCAACCCGATGGGCCCCGCGCCGTGCACGACGACGGTGTCGCCGAGCGAGATCCCCGACTCGTCGATGCCGTGGACGACGGTCGCCAGCGGTTCCAGGGGCGCCGCCGCCTCGAAGGACAGGCTGTCCGGCATGACGTACGTGTTGCGCGCCACGATGGACGCCGGGATCACGACCTGCTCGGCGAACGCGCCGTTGAGGAACTCGAGGTTCTCGCACAGGCTCAGCCGTCCCCGCGTGCAGGCCCAGCAGTGCCCGCACGGGGCGGTGTTCGCGGCCACGACGCGCTGGCCGTGGGAGAACGCGGTGACGCCGTCGCCGACGGAACGCACCACCCCGGCGAACTCGTGCCCGAACCGCGCGGGCAGGACGGGGAACAGCTTGGGGTGCCCGCGCCGGTAGGACTTCAGGTCCGTCCCGCAGGTGGCGGCGGCGCGGACGTCGACGAGGACCTCGCCCGGCCCGGGTTCGGGGTCGGGGACGTCCTCCATCCGCAGGTCGCCGGGGCCGTGGAAGATGGCGGCTCGCACTGGGTCTCCTCGTCGTGCAGGGGTTTCGGGTGGGTTCAGACGTGCAGCGCGTGCAGGACGTCGCGCAGCGAGGGGTACAGGGACTTGTAGAGCGGGAGCAGGGCCTCGTAGCGCTGCACGTTCGCGGGCACGGGTTCCACGACGTCCTCGAAGCTCGTGAGGGCCTGCGAGGCGGTCGCGAGGTCGGGGTGCTCGCCGAGGGTGGTGAGCGCGACGACCGCCGCACCCAGCGCGCTGATCTCGCCGTCGGCGCGCTTGTGCAGGGGGCGGCCCAGGACGTCGGCGAGGACCTGCCCCCACAGCGGGCTCCGCATGCCGCCGCCGATGGCGCGGATCGAGGCCACCCGCCGGCCGGTCGCCTCCTCCAGGCCGTCGAGCTGGGTCCGCAGTTCGAAGGCGATGCCCTCCAGCAGCGAGCGGTACATGTGCGCGCGGGTGTGGAAACCCCGCCAGCCGAGGATCGCGCCGGAGGACAGGGCGTCCCAGTGCGGGGTCTGCGTCGCGTTCCAGTGCGGCAGCGTGAGCAACCCCTCGGAACCGACGGGCACGGCGGCGGCCGCGGCCTCCAGGACGGGGTCCGGTCGGCCGGTCAGCCCGGCGTCGCCGAACTCCTTGCGGAACCAGGTCGACAGGAACGTGCCCGAGGAGGAGAACGTCTCCAGCGTCCGCTGCCCGGGGAACGCCGAGACCATCGTCCGGTAGGCGCGGGAGGGCCGGTACTCCTCGTGCTGGGCGCCGATGACGACGGCCGTGCCCATGACGAGGTAGGCGTTCCCCGGTGCGGTGACGCCGACGCCGAGCCCGGCCGCCTGGCCGTCCCCCAGCCCCGCCACGACGCGCGTGCCGGCGGACAGGCCCCAGGCGGCCGCGACCTCGGGCAGGACCTCGCCGAGGTCGGCCCCGACGGGGGCCAGGTCCGGCAACTGGTCGCGCCGGACGCCCGCGATCCGGAGCAGGTCGGGGTGGTAGTCCTTCGTCTCCACGTCGAGCAGGGCGAGCGGGTCCATCGACGCCGTGCTCGTCACCCACCGGCCGGTCAGCCGCTGCACGAGGTACCCGTGGACGTCGACGACCCGGTGGGCGCGGGCGAGCACCTCGGGGTCGTGGTCGCGCAACCAGGCCAGCTTGTAGAGGCCGGGGGTGATGTCGGCGGGTTTGCCGCACAACCGCTCGACGTGCTCGCTGCCCCAGCGGGCGACCTGCTCGGCGGCGCGGCCGTCGAGCCACAGCATCGCCGGCGCGAGCGGGGCGCCGTCGGCGTCGAGGCAGACGAACGACTCGCGCTGGTGGCTGATGCACAGGGCGCGGACCACGCTGCGGTCCGGAACCCCCTCCAGCGCAGCGCGGACGGCCTCGTCCAACCCCGTCCACCACGACGGGGCGTCCTGTTCGGCGCGCCCGGGCGCCGGGGACCGCGTCTCCAGCGGCGAGGACGCCGACGCCAGGACCGTCCCGTCGGCGGCGGTGACGAGCGCCTTGACGGCGGTGGTGGAGCAGTCGACGGCCAGGACGGCGGTGGTCACGGCTGCACCTCCGGCGTGGGGGAGTCGGCGACGACGAGTTCGACCCCGGCCGCGCGGACCGCCTCGAGGTCGGCCGGGTCCGTGGCGGCGTCGACGACGACGACGTCGAACTCGACGAGCGGGCTGATGCGGTGCACGGCACGCCGGGTGAACTTCGTGTGGTCGACCATGAGGACCCGCAGTTCGGCGCTGCGCAGGAACGCCCGCTTCAGGTCGGCCGTCGCCCGCGACGGGTGGTAGCAGGCGCCGTCGGACACGGCCGTGACGGACACGAACGCGACGTCGTAGTGGAGGTCGGCGAGGGCGGCGACTGCGCTGGAACCGCCGAAGGAGGCGAACTCCGGCACGAACTCGCCGCCGACCGCCGTGAGCCGTACCTCCGGGTCGACCGCGAAGGCGTTGAGCACGGGCAGGAAGTTCGAGACGACCGTCATGGGTCCGCGGTCGCGCAGCGCCGGCACGAGCTGCAGCGCCGTCGTGCTGTCGTCGAGCGCGACGGCCTGCAGGGCACCGCGATCGGCGGCCCACCGGACGGCGGCGGCCGCGATGGCCCGCTTCTGCGGGAGGTTGAGCTCGGCCCGGTAGGCGTGGTGGTGCTCGAACGCCTCGCTGGGCCGCGCCTCGGCACCCGAGCGGACCTTGCGCAGCACGCCCCGGCTGTGGAGGTGGTCGAGGTCGCGGTGGATGGTCATGGCGCTCACCCCGAACTCCTCGGCGAGGGCGTCGATGCGCACCGACCCCTGCGTGCGGACGCGTTCGGCGATCACGTGACGACGGTCGAGACTGCTCAACACCTGGCTCCGCTCCGAGACCGAGGGCCGCGGCGGCGCGACCGGCAGGTGTGAAGCTAACAGTCCGGACCGTTCGAATCAACAGGTCGAGACGTGAAGTTCACAGGCGTTCGTGGGGTGGCGCCACCGATCCGCCGCGCGGGTCGACCGGTCGTCCCAGCAGCCAGCGGACCGCTCACAGGTGCGGCACATTGGAGTGACCGAGCGTCGCGGCCGACGCCGGCCTCGGGACCGGCACGGGGCAGGAAGGGGAGCAGGCGGTGTCCGACCACGACCACGCAGACCTCCTGCGCCGCCTGCACGCCCTCGAGCGGGACCGCGGGTTCGGCGTCCGCGGCCAGGGCAGCGAGGCCTGGGCCCTGGTGCGGGCGGCGACGGCCGCGGGCTGCGAGGTCCTGCGGGCACGCGCCACCCTGGTCCAGGCCGACGTGCTGCAGGCCACCGGGCGGACGGGGGAGGCGCTCGACCTCGTCACGGCCGCCGAGGAGACGGCCCGGCGCCACGACGACGCCGAACTGCGGGCGCGCGTGCACTTCCTGAAGTTCACCCTCCACGTCGTCGCGGGGAACCTCACCGAGGCCTGGCGGCACGGCCTGCTGAGCGTGGAGACCCTCCCCGACGCGGCCCCCGGGTGGTTGCGCGCCGAGCACCTGCTCGCCCTGACGGTCGTGCTCGACGACGTCGAGCACTCGCGGTCGGAGGTCTTCGCCGAGCTGACCCGTCTCGCGCGGGCCGAGTCGGACCGGCGGTGGGAGCTGTTCACGCTCAACAACCGGGCCTGGTGGGCCCTGCAGGACGGCGACCTCGCGGCGGCGCTGACCCTGGTGGCCCAGCTGCGGAGCCTGTCGGAACGGCACGGCATCGCCCTGCGGCACGCCGACCTCGACACCATCGCGTGCGTGGAACTGGCCGACGGCCGTCCCGCCGACGCCCTGCGCACCGTCCGCGCGGCCCTGGCCCGGGGGGACGGGAACACGTCGCAGGCCGACCACGTCGTCCTCGTGCAGCTCACCCTCTGCGCCGTCCTGCGCGCGCTCGGCCGGCCGGCGGAGGCCGAGGAGGAACTCGCCCGCGCGCGCGACCTGGCGACCGACCGCGACCTGCCGGGGATGCTCGCGGACGTGGAGGCCTTCCAGGCCCGCCTCTTCGCCGACCGGGGCCAGTGGGAGGACGCCTACCGCGCGCGGTTGCGGCACGACGAGGCGCGCCAGGCCCTGCACGCGGTGCAGGAGTCGACGAAGGTGCTGCTGGCGCAGGCGGAGTACGACGCCCGCTCCGCCCGCCGCGACCGGGACCACTACAAGCTCCTCGCCCACACCGACGCCCTCACGGGGCTGCCGAACCGCCGGGCGGCGCAGGACCACGTCGAGGGACTGCTCGGCGGCGCCGCGTCGGGCGACGTCTGCCTGTTCCTCCTCGACGTGGACCACTTCAAGCACGTCAACGACACGTTCTCGCACGAGGTGGGCGACGCCGTCCTCGTCGGGTTCGCCGACGTCCTGCGGCGGCACGTCTCCGACCGTCCCGGGTCGTTCGCGGCCCGCCTCGGCGGGGAGGAGTTCGTCGTCGTCCTCGTCGGGGCCGCGCCGGAGGCCGACCGGGTGGCGGAGTCGTTGCGGGTGGCCGTCGCCGACCGCGACTGGTCCGGTCTCTGCCCGGGGGCTCCGGTCACGGTGAGCATCGGGACCGCCGCGGTCCGGGAGGGGCACGCGACCTTCAGCGCGCTCCTGTCGGCGGCCGACCGCCGGCTCTACGTCGCCAAGCGGGCCGGCCGGAACCGGGTGGCGACCGGGACGGCCGGGGTGCCGACGGGGTCCTGACGGTTCCCGCCGGGGAGGGTCAGCGGGGCAACGCGTCGCGGTGACGTGCCTCCTGCACCGACCGGGTGCGGGTGGGGACGACGAGCCCGCTCGCGAGTTCGTAGACCGCCGTCAGGAGGCCCAGGTCGCCGTGGAAGACCGCCTCCCGCAGGACGTCGGACCGGCGCAGCAGCAGGTCGCCCGTGGCGGCGGCGTGCCATTGCGCCAGGTCGCCGGGGCGGGTGGCGCCCGCGACCCGGGCGGCCACCACGTGCAGGCTGAGCCGCTCGACGACGGCGCGCAGGTGACCGCGGGGGACGGGACCGCCCTCGACCGTCCGCGCGGCCGCGGCCACGGCGCCGCAGCCCTCGTGTCCGAGGACGAGGACGAGGTCGACCGCGAGGACGCTCACCGCGTACTCCAGCGACCCCAGGACGGTGTCGTCGACGGCGTGCCCCGCGGTGCGGACCACGAACAGGTCACCCGGCCCCTGGTCGAAGACGAGTTCGGCCGGCACCCGGGAGTCCGCGCACGTCAGGACGGCGGCGAAGGGCGTCTGCCCGTCGACGAGGTCGGCGCGCCGCTGCGGGCTGCGGGCCGAGTGCGCCTCGGACGTGCCGGCCACCCAGTTCCGGTTGCCGTGCTGCAGGCGGGTCCAGGCCGCGGCGCGGCGGTCACCGGGGGACGGAGCGTCGGAGGCCACTGTTCGCTCCTCGGGTCGCGGTTCCACCCTCACCATCGGACGGCCGGGCGTGGGACCTGAGGACCCCGGGCGCACGGTGGAGGATGGGCGGTGTGGACCCGTGAGGGGCGGCGAGGGGGAGGTGGACGTGGGCAAGCTGGTGCGCGACGGCATCCCGGAGGTCATCCGGGCGAACGGCGAGGAACCGGTGACCCGGGTGCTGTCCGAGGAGGAGTACGCGGGTGCGGTGCTCGAGAAGGTCCTCGAGGAGGCCGCGGAACTGCACGCCGCCACGAGCGACGAGGAGCGGTTGGCCGAGGCCGCCGACGTCTACGAGGTGCTCGTCGCCGTCGCGGCGTCGTGCGGCAGCACGATCGACGAGGTCGTCCGGCGCGCCGCCGCCAAGCGCGCCGAACGCGGCGGTTTCGCCGGTCGGGTCTGGCTCGACTGAGTCGGTTCATTCGGCGAGGTCAGTCGGCGGGTTCGAGGACGGTGGACAGGACCCGTTCCAGCGCCGTGCGTTGACGGTGCGGGGTGTAGGTCTCCGGGTCGGCCGCGGCGAGCGCGTTGAGCCCCTCGACCTGGGCGACCAGCGCCACGGCCGCGTGCTGCCGCGCCGCCGGTGCCAGGTCCGGTCGGCAGTCGCCGACGAGTCCTGCGACCCGCGTCAGGAACGCGCGGTTGTGCCGCACGTGGACGGTCCGCAGGTCGTCGTCCGGCAGGGCCGCGGCGAGGAAACCCACCCACACGCGTGCCTCCTCGCGCTTCTCGTCCGTGAGGGAGAGGGCGTGCAGCAGCACCTCGCGCAGTGCCGCCGCAGGACCGGTGGCCGCGCCGGTGGCGGCGTCCGCCCGTAGCCCCGTCCGCTCGTGGAGGAGGTCGCGCGCGTGCCGCAGCAGTGCGCCCTTGCCGTCGAAGGTGTGCAGCACCAACCCTGTCGTGCACCCCGCCTCGTCGGCGACGGCGCGCAGGGTCAGGCCGGGGAGGCCGTCGCGGGCCAGCACCGCCCAGACGGCGGCGGACAACCGTCGGCGCTGCGCGTCGACGTCGCGGTGGCGCGGCACGTGACCTCCCGAGGGTGCGGCGGCGGTCGTGCCGCCCGTGGTTCCGTGACGGATGTTACCGTAACGCTCGTGACGGAACGACGGTTCACGGTCGGCGCAGAACCCTGGGACGCCCCGGACGGGATGCGGCTGCGGGCCGCCCAGCGGGCCGAGCTCGACGCCCGCTACGGCAGCGACGACCACGAACCCGGGACGGCACCCACGGCCGAGGACGTCCCCGTCTTCCTCGTGGCGCGCGACGAGGCCGGACGCGCCGTCGCCTGCGGTGGGCTGCGACCGCTCGGTGCGGGGGAGGCGGAACTCAAGCGCATGTACGTCGAACCCCCGTCGCGGGGCAGCGGGGTCGCGACCGTCGTCCTGCGCGCGCTCGAGGACGCCGCCCGCGCCCGCGGCGTGCGCCGGCTGCTGCTCGAGACCGGGACGTTGCAGCCGGAGGCGTTGCGGTTCTACCTCCGCGAGGGGTACGAGCGGATCGAGGCGTTCGGACCGTACGTGGGGGAACCGCTGTCGGTCTGCTGTGCGCGTGACCTCTGACCCCTGGAACGAGACGGCCGGCAACTCCTCGATCCCGAACCGCCGGAGCACGGAGGGGGTCGAGACGTCCAGTCGCGTCCAGTGAGCGGAGAACGCGGTCCGCGCCGGCGAACTGACCAACTTTCGCCGGATCGACGCGGTGCGTCCGCGGCGCTAGGCCGCCCCCTCGCCACGGCTGAGGCTCGGATGGGATTCCGATTGACCGCGACCGGCACCAGTCGAGTGTGATGGTCCGGAACTTCCTGGACGGCAGGTGCGCCGAGCACCGACTTCGGCCTCGGCGGAGACGGACTCGACCGCGAGCGCGGCTGCGGCGAGCGTAGATCGGGTGTCTCTCGCGGTGCTGCGCTGGATCCCTGGGAACTCCCTCCGTCGCAGGTCGAAGACTGCCGCCTCGCGCGCTGGGCTGTGCACGATGGGTCCAGACCGCCGGGAGCCAGTCCGTCAAGGACGCTGGGCGCCAATTGTGGACAACTCCGTCCACAACCGACAACGCGTAAACCGTTCTGCTGCACAAAGTTACGGGGAAATGGATCTAGCGCCACAGAGTTTGTTCGACTAACCTTGAACACATGACCCCCACCGTCCAGGACCACGCCGCCGACGCCCTCACGCGTCTCACGGCCGCCCTGGACGACCTCCTCACCCTGCCCACCGGAACCCTCGACCGCGACGACGTCGAGCACCTCACCCGGTCGCTCTACGCCCTCGGCAACCGCCTCGACGCCGCGAAACTCCACGTCCTGCGACGCGCACTCGAGCACGCCCCCGAGAGTTCCGTCGTCGACCTGCTCGCCACGTCCCCGGTGAACCTGTCCCGCACCCTGGCCCGCAAGGACGTCACCGCCGCCCGCCACACCGACCCTCACGTCCACTGGGACGGACGCATCGGCGGCCTCGACGGCGACCGCGGATCCCTCGCTCTGATGGGTGGGGAACTCGCGGCCGGGAACACCACCCTCGCGCACGTCCACGGCGCCGTCACCGCCCTGCAGTCCATCCCCACCCCACTGCGCCGCGGGACCATCGCAGTCAAGGCGCGCCAGGAAACCGGTGAGATCGTGTGGACCACCCACAACCGCAGTGACGTGCTCGACGGGTTCTTCACGACCTCCATCGCCCCACAACCCTTGGGCACCGCCGCCGCCCTCGTCGAGGACGTCCTCACCCTCGTCGACCCCGAACGCGTCGACCGGCACGTCCGCGACCTCGAACCGGACTCCGCCAGTCGCCGCGGGCTGACGTTCACCCGACGCCACGGGATGCTGCGGATGACCGTCGACCTCGACGAAGCCGCCGCCGTCGTCGTCCGGTCCGCCGTCGAAGCCGCCGCCAAACCCCTCCCGAGTGCTGCACCCGAGGGAACCGGGCTCGGCGGAGAAGACGACACCCGCTCCCTGGGTCAGCGCCGCCACGACGGGCTCGTCGCACTGGTCACCACCGGCGCCCACCACCCCGCCAGCGAGGTCGACCCGGTCGTCGTGCACAAGGCCACCGTCGTCCTCCGCGCCACCCTGAACGCCGACGGCTCCGTGGAGTCCGGGACCGCGACCGCCGACACCCACGGCCCCGTCACCGACGCGACGCTGCGCGCGGCCTCGTGCGACGGCGACGTGACGGTCGCCGTCATGGACCGCCTCGGCCGCCCCCGCTCGCTGCACACCCTGGACCGGCACGCCACCGACAACCAGCGGTTGATCGTGGCCGAACGGGACCGCGGGTGCATCGCCCCCGGCTGCGGGGCCCCGGCGTGGGCCTGCCACCTCCACCACGTGCTCCACTGGGCCGACGGCGGCCCGACGAGCGTGGACAACCTGGTGTTGTTGTGCGGGCGGGACCACCGAGCGCTGCACGCCGGACGTCTCGAAGCGAGGTTCGGCGAGGACGGGCTACCGGAGGCCCGGAGGATGCAGCGTGACCTCGGCAAGCTCATGACCCCCGGCCCGTGGACGCGCAACGACCACCCCGCCCTGATGGAGAGGACGCGGGAGCTCGTCCGCGCCCTCGAGCAGCCCGACCCGCCGGACTGACGCGCTCTGGGAGGATGGTGTCGCCATGCAGTGCTCGTACTTCGACGCCCACGCCTGCCGCTCCTGCACCCTCCTCGAGCTTCCCTACGCCGACCAGGTGCGCGGCAAGGAGGAGCGCTGCGCCGAGCTGCTCGGGGCTGCCCCGGACCTGCAGTGGCTGCCCACCGTCCGCAGTCGTGAGGACGGCTACCGCAACAAGGCCAAGATGGTCGTCGGTGGCACCGTCGACCGCCCCACCCTCGGCATCCTCGACGCCGGTGGTCGGGGCGTGGACCTGCGGGAGTGTCCCGTCGTCGCCGCGGGCATCCGCGCCGTGCTGCCGCAGCTCGCGCGCTTCGCGACGCGGGCCGGGCTCACGCCCTACGACGTCCCGCGCCGCCGCGGCGAGCTGAAGCACGTGCTCGTCACCGAGTCACCCACGGGGGAGCTCATGGTGCGCTTCGTGCTGCGGTCCGACCGTGCGCTGCCGCGGCTGCGCGAGCACCTCCCACGGCTGCTCCAGGAGGCCCCCCGGATCCGCGTGGTCACGGCCAACCTCCTCCCCGAGCACAAGGCCGTCCTGGAAGGCGAGGTGGAGGTCGCGCTCACCGAGCGGACGACGCTGCCCATGCCGCTGGGGCGGGTCGAGCTCGACCTGCGGCCCCGCAGCTTCTTCCAGACCAACACCGACGTCGCGACCGCCCTCTACGCCCAGGTCCGGGAGTGGGTCGAGGAGGTGGCGCCCTCGACGGTCTGGGACCTGTACTGCGGGGTGGGCGGTTTCGCCCTCCACGTCGCCGCCCCCGGCCGCCACGTCGTCGGGATCGAGGTGAGCGAGGAGGCCGTCGAGAGCGCACGGCTGGCCGCCCGCGGTGTCCCCGGGGTCGAGTTCGCGGCCGGCGACGCCACGGCCTTCGCCCTCGCGTCGGTGCAGGTGCCCGACCTCGTCGTCGTGAACCCACCCCGTCGCGGGATCGGCGAGGACCTCGCGGGATGGCTCGAGCGCTCCGGCGTGCAGCACGTCGTCTACTCCAGCTGCAACCCGGAGACCCTCGCGACGGACCTGCGGGCCATGCCGTCCCTGCGCCCCGTGCGGGCGCGGGTCCTCGACATGTTCCCCCACACCCCGCACGTCGAGGTCGCCGTCCTGCTCTCGCGGTGACCCCGCGGGAGTTCTAGCAGAGAACGCTGCGTGCTCTTCTGGTGACGTTCCCAGGAACTTCCATCGTTGCAGAACCCCGTTCGGTCTAGAAGTCGGGGATCTAGGAAACTGCTGTGGTTTTCCTCAGGCGCAGGAGCCGGCGAGCCAGCTCTGCAGCACCCGGGTCAGCGGGAGCAGTTCCTCGTCCAGCTGGCCCAGGACGCTGCGGTCGGGGTTCGGCACGTCCAGCCACCGGCGCAACATGGCCACGTACCCGCCGTGGACGGCCCCCGCGATGCTCTGCGGGGCCACGTCACCGGCCGCGAAACCGTGTCTCCGGGCCACGAACGTGGCGACCTGGTCGCGCCAGGTGGCCCACTGCTCGGACTCCCCGGAGCGCAGTTCGGTGGACTCGAAGAGGACGCGGACGCGCTGCATCCAGAGCCCTTCGTCGTCGATGACCCGTTCCAGCGCAGTGACAACGCCCGCGCGGACGAGGTCCATCGTGGCGCCCTCGGAGTCCACGGTGGAGCCGAGCGCTTCGGCGAAACCTGCCGTGAACTCGTCGAAGCGCCACCAGATGATCGACCCCTTGGAGGGGAAGTAGCGGAAGAAGCTCGTCTTGCTCACGCCGGCCGCAGCGGTGATCTCCGCCAGCGTCGTCTCCTCGAACCCCTTCCGCAGGAAGAGCTCGATGGCCACCGTCTCGATCTCCTCGCGGGAGGATGCGGGCGGACGTCCACGACGGGGGGCGGTTGCTTCCACCGACTGCTCAATCACGGGTTACAGCGTGCCACAACTCCGACCCCCGAGAGGGGGACGTGGCGAGAGCCGTCACCCGGACGAAGGGTTCGGCGAGCACGTGCAGGTCCACACACGCCAGCAACGGACCCGTGGCCGAACCCGTCCGCACGAGGGGGGCGCGCTCCTCGGCCGCCGCCTCGCCGAGGTCCTCCCGCCACACCGGTCGCTCGATGTCGGACAGTCCTTCGACGACCAGCCCGACGCGCCGGGGTGGCCCGTCCGGATCGCCACCCGGCGGTCGCACGAGCAGGACGACCCCCGCGGCGGGGTCGGCCAGGCGCCCGCGCCCGAGGAGCTCGGCGAGGTCGAGCAGCGGGACCACGTCCTGGTCGGTGACGAGCGCCCCGAGGCCGGACCGGCCCCCGATCCACGGCACGGGGGCGGCGGGGAACGGCACGACACCGTCGACCTGGGCCAGGGGTGCCGTCACCGTCCCGCGCGCTCGGAAGAGCACGACGGGGTCCAGCCGGGGGAGCGCGGTCGGCTCCGTCCCGCGGGTGGTCCCCGCCGCGGCGGTGCCGGGTCCGGTGTTGAGCGACGTCAGCGCGCTGACCTCGGGGTCGGCGAGCAGCGCGGGGACGTCGAGGACGAACGCCGGCCCCTGCGGCAACCGGGCCACGCCCCGCACGACGGCGGCCGCCAACCCGCGCGAGGGTGGCGCCGCCGACCGGGCCGACGCGGGCACCCGGACGATGTCCAGGGCCTCGGTGAACACCAGCGCCAGCAGCCCGCGCTCGGAGCGCACCAGGAGCGCCTGCCAGGACGAGGCGGGGTCCGCCGCGGGCAACCCCAGCAGCGCCAACGGGTCGACGACGGGCAACCGCACGTCGCCGTGGTCGGTGACGCCGAGGCAGGCGCCCGAGGCGAGCTGTGAGGGCTGCGGGGTCAGGGACGGCAACGTGGTCTGCACGTCGGCGACGTCGACCGCCAGCAGGACGTCGCCGGCCCCGCCGGCCGAGGTGCAGCGCACGACGAGGTGCGCGGGGTCGAGCCCAGTGCCGCTCCCGCCCCCGGCACCGCCCCCGCCGTCCGGTACGCCCTCCGTCGCGGCGACCGTCATCGCGAGCACCCCGGGGACCCCGAGGACGGCCGCAGGGTCCAGCAGGCTGCCGATCTCCCCGGTGCCCGGGCGCACGAACGTGGCCGTGAACAGCCGCGGCCCGTCGTCCGCGACCGGTTGCAGGGAACCGGTGGGGAGGGCGACGACGTCGTGGACGCTGTCGACCAGCAGGCCGAGAGCCCGACCGTCGTGCACGAGCACGACGACACCCGTGGCGGTGGGCAGGGAGGAACCGCAGGTCCCCGTCCCGCTCAGGGCGGCCAGGTCCAGGACCGGCAGCACCGTTTCGCGCAGCAGCAGCGCGCCCACGAGGCCCGGGGCCGCGGTGGGCAGCGCGTCGAAGCGGTCGGGGACCGGCACCACCTCGCGCAGCACGTCCACCGGCAATGCCACGAGCGCCTTCTGCACGCGCAGCAACCCGACGGGCAGCGCGCGCTCCGCCGAGGCGTTCACGGCAGAGTGCACGGCAGGGTCCACGGCAGGGTCCACGGCAGGGTCCACCGCAGGGTCCACCGACACGTCACGACTCCGCGTTGGTCCGGGCCGCCAGGTCGGCGATGAGCGCGCGGACGACGGCGGAGGTGTCCTGCTGGAGCTGGGTCGCCCCGGCGATGGTCGAGATCGACTCCGACGTCTGCGCCACGCTCGCGACGATGTTCTCGAACGCCTCCTGCGCGGCGCGGGAGACCTCGGCGCCCTCGGTGACCCGCGTCTCGGACTCGGCGATGAGTTCGGCGATCTGCCCGGCCGCGGTGGACGAGCGCTCCGCGAGCTTGCGCACCTCACCGGCCACGACGGAGAACCCGACGCCGTGCTCGCCGGCCCGTGCGGCCTCGATGGAGGCGTTGAAGGCGAGCAGGTTCGTCTGCGCGGCGATCTCGGTGATGACGCGGACGATCTCCGCGATCGACCCCGACGACCGGCGGATGAGCTCGATCGCGGCCATCGAGCTCTTCAACGCCTCGAAACCGGTCTGGGCGTCGCCGTGCGTCCGGGCCGCGAGGTCCCGGGCCTGCACGGCGTTCGTGGCGATGGAGTCGATGGAGTGCGACAGTTCGGCCACGGTCTCGGACATCTCCCCGCTCTTGGCGGTGATGAGCTGCTCGAGCTGGGCCTGCGCGGTGACGTCGTAGGCGTACTTGATGACCTTGAACGGGCGGCCGCGCAGGTCGAAGACGGGGTTGTAGGTGGCCTGGATCCACACGTCGCGGTCGAACTTCCCGACGCGGTGGAACCGTCCGGCGATGAAGTCGCCCTTGCGCAGCCGCAACCAGAAGTCCCGGTACTCGGCCGACACGCGGTACTCCGCGGAGCAGAAGAGGCTGTGGTGCTGGCCCTGCAGCTCCTTCAGCGAGTACCCCATGGTCCGCAGGAAGTTCTCGTTCGCGGTGAGGACGTTGCCCTCGAGGTCGAACTCGATGACGGCCTGGGCGCGGTCGACGGCCTGAACGCGGGAGGCGTACTCGGCGTTCTCGACGGTGTTCCGGGTGACGTCGACGGCGTACTTGACGACCTTCAACGGCCGACCCTCGGGGTCGAGGATGGGGTTGTAGGTCGCCTGGATGAAGACGTCCGAACCCGACTTGGTGATGCGCCGGTAGGTGCCCTCGTCGAAGTTCCCGCGCCCCAGCTTCTCCCAGAAGCGCTGGTACTCCGGGGACGCCGCGTCGGTCGGGTCGACGAACAACCGGTGGTGCTGACCCACGACCTCGGCCTCGGTGTAGCCGAGCAGGGCCAGGAAGTTCTGGTTCGCCGCGGTCACGGTGCCGTCGAGGGCGAACTCGATGACGGCCTGGGAGCGGTCCATGGCCGCGACGCGACCCTCGAGTTCGACCGCGCGCCGGGCGCTCCCGGTCACGTCGTAGGCGTACTTGATGACCTTGACGACCTTGCCGTCCGCGCCGAAGACGGGGTTGTAGGTCGCGCGGATCCGGACCTCCTGGCCGCGGGCGCCGTACCGGGTGAACTCGCCGGCCTCGGTGCTGCCCGCGCGCAGCCGCCGCCAGAAGGCGACGTACTCCGGGCTCGCCGCGTAGGCGGGGTCGCAGAACAGGCGGTGGTGCTGGCCCACGACGTCGTCGGCCTCGTAGCCCAGCAGGTCGAGGGCGGTGTCGTTGGCCCGCAGCACGACCCCCTCGGGGGACAGCTCCACCACGACCTGGGAACGCTCCACGGCCCGCGACTTGCTGCGCAGGTCCCACAGCTCCGCCCGCGCGCTGGTGACGTCCGCGAGCAGCACCAGGGTCGCGGTCGTCCCGTCGATGCGGCGGGACGTGCAGCGCACCCAGCGCTCGCCCTCGACCCCCGTGACGAGAGCCTCCAGGCCCTGGCTGCGGTCGCCCAGCAGTTCGGCGACGTCCCCGCCGTGGGGGACGGTGAACAGCTCGGCCAGCGAGCGGCCCGTGAGGGCCTCCAGGCTCGAGCCGACGAGCTCGACGGCGCGGGGGCAGGCGTGCAGGACGACCCCGCTCGCACCGTCGACGACGAGCACCGCTTCGCGCTCGGCGAGCAGCGCCGTGAGCGTCTGCTGCAGGGGGACCGCCGAGAGGTCGACGGCGCGGACGGCGGGAGGACGTGCGGTCACCCGGGGAGGATCGACCTCTCGGGGGGTCGGCTTGAGGCGGCCCCGATGGAATAGCCTCGCGCTGTGGTGACTGACGGGCAGCGGACGACCTACGTCGTCGTCGACGGCGAGAACATCGACGCGACACTGGGGGCCTCGATCCTCGACGGCCGCCCCGGGCCCGAGCAGCGGCCGCGCTGGGAGCGGCTGCTCAACTTCGCGCGCACCACGTTCCAGCAGCCCGCCAAGGGGCTGTTCTTCCTCAACGCCTCCAGCGGCCACCTGCCGATGTCCTTCGTCCAGGCGTTGCTGGCCCTGGGCTACCAGCCGATCCCGCTCGCGGGCGCGCCGGGGGAGAAGGTCGTCGACATCGGCATCCAGCGCACGCTGGACGCGCTCGTCGACCGCGACGGTGACGTCCTGCTCGGCTCGCACGACGTCGACTTCCTGCCGCAGGTCGACCGGCTGCTGACGGGCGACCGGCTCGTCGGCATGGTCGGGTTCAAGGAGTTCATGAACTCCCAGTACGCCGGGCTCGCCGAACGCGGCCTCAAGGTGTTCGACCTCGAGGAGGACGTCCGCGCCTTCAACGTCGTGCTGCCCCGCGTCCGGATCATCCCGCTGGCCGACTTCGACCCGACGCGATACCTCTGACGGTCTCGATCGTGTCGGCCTCCGCGGCGGTCTTGTCGTCGCGGTAGCGCACGACGCGCGCGAACCGGAGGGCGAGCCCCCCGGGGTAGCGGGTGGACCGTTGCAGGCCGTCGAACGCGATCTCCACGACCTGTTCGGGGCGGACGCGCACGACGTACGCGTCCTCGTCCGCGGGGCCCGTCGCCAGCTCCCGGAACCGTTGTGTCTGCCAGGCCAGCACCTCGTCCGTCATGCCCTTGAACGTCTTGCCGAGCATGACGAACCCGCCCGTCTCCTCGTCGCGCGCCCCGAGGTGGATGTTCGACAGCCACCCCGAGCGACGGCCGGAACCGCGTTCGACGGCGAGCACGACGAGGTCGAGCGTGTGGACTGGTTTGACCTTGACCCACGCCCCGCCGCGCCGGCCGGCGGCGTAGGGGGAGCTCAGGTCCTTGACGACGACGCCCTCGTGGCCGGCCGCGACGGCCTGCTCGGCGAACTCCGTCGCGGCCCGCGGATCGGCGGTCACGAGGCGCGGCACCCGGTGCCGTGCGGGGACGAGCGCGTCGAGGACGTCGAGCCGCTCCCGCAGCGGCACGTCGAGCAGGTCCCGGCCGCCGGCGTGCAGGACGTCGAAGAAGAACGGGGTGACGACCGTCCCGCTCGACTGCGCCGTGCGGGACGCCGTCTCCTGGAAGGCCTTCGGTCGGCCGTCCTCGTCGAGGGCGAGCGCCTCGCCGTCGAGGACGACGTCACCCCCGGGCAGGGCCGCGACGACCTCGACCACCTCGGGCAGCCGGGCGGTGATGTCCTCCAGCGTGCGCGTGGCGATCCGCACCCGCCCCTCGCGGCGGTGCACCTGGACGCGGATCCCGTCGAGCTTGGTGTCGACGGCCACGAGCCCCTCGCCGGGCCCCTCGCCGAGCCCCGCCAGGGCGTCGGCGACCGTCGTCGCACTGGAGGCGAGCATGGGCAGCAACGGCCGGCCGACCTCGAGGCCGAACCCCGCGAGCTCCTGCGCACCGCCGCGCAGCGCGGCCACGACCGCGGCCGTGGTGGAGCCGGCGAGCATCGCGGCGCGCCGCACGTCCGCGGCCGGGACCTCGGCGACGGCCGCGGCGGCGTCCTGCACGAGCGCGTCGAGGGCGCCCTGCCGCAGTTCCCCGGTGACCACTCCCCGCAGCCAGCGCTGCTCCTCCTCGGTGGCCCGGCCGAGCAGGTCGGCGAGGGCGGCCTCCCGTCGTCCCTTGGACCCGGCCCCGGCCAGCGCCGCGATGGCGTCGAACCGTGCGTGGACGTCGTGCACCTCGAGCGTGGGCGCGGCGGCCGGCGCCGGGGCGGTCGCCATCGACCGCCAGCCCAGGCCCGTCCGGCGCTGCGGCAGGCTGCCGGCCAGGTAGCTGGCCACGACCCCCGCCAGGTCCAGCCCGGCGGGGTCGGTCGGGTCGAGCCGCCGCAGCAGGTCGGCGATCTCGGCGACCTTGCGCGTGCGCGCCCGGGTGGCGGCCACGGCGCGGGAGGTGGCGACGACGTCGGCGAGGAGCACCCCGTCATCCTGCCCATCCCCTCCCGTCGCCGCCGCTCGTGTGCCAGGGTGATCACGTGCGGTGGCGCCGGGACGAGAGGGCTCACCCGAGCAGCTCCGGGGTCACCCCGGGGACAGCACGTCACGTCCGGCACCACGCCGCAGGATCCTCCGTGCGCTGCGCGCACCCTAGATCCCGCACAGCAGGACAGGTCGTCCGGCGTCACCGCGCGCATGCCTGACCGCTGGGTCGAGCCGGCCGACCCCGTCGCCGCCGCGCTGGTGGCGGCCTTCCTCGACGGCCCGTGGACCGCGAAGGACCTGGCCTTGCGCGGCCGGCGCGCGGTGGGACGGCCGCGCGCCGGCTGGCTCCGCCCGCTCGCCGAGCGCGTCGTCGAGCGCTTCCCCAGGCCCCCCGTCGACGAACCCCGCGCCCTGCAGGCGTGCGTCGTGGGGTCCGAGGCCTACGGCAAGGCACGGAGCGCCGCCGCGCGGGCGGGGGAGCCGTTGCGGGTCGCGCACCTGGCCACCGCGACGACGGGGATGGGACGCAACCGGTGGGGCGTGCCGCCCCTCGACACCGTCGGCGACCTCGCCACGTTCCTCGAGCTCGAGGACGGCGAGCTGGACTGGTTCGCCGACGTCCGTCGCCGCCAGGTGCGGGCCCCCGCCGGACCGCTGCACCACTACCGGTCGTCGTGGCGGGTGAAACGGGGTGCCCCGCGGTTGCTCGAAGCGCCGCAGCCGCGGTTGAAGGCGCTGCAGCGCCGGGTGCTGCACGAGGTCCTCGCGCGGTTCCCGGTGCACGACGCGGCGCACGGGTTCGTCCCCGGTCGCTCCCCGCTGACGGGCGCGTGGGACCACGTGCTGGCGCGGACCGTCGTGCGCTTCGACCTCGAGGGGTTCTTCGCCTCCGTCGCCGCCGGGCGCGTGTTCGGCGTGTTCCGGCAGACGGGGTACCCCGAACCGGTCGCGCACCTGCTGACGGGTCTGACGACGCACGTGACGCCGCTGGCCGTCCTGCGCGAGATGCCCGAGGGCGGCGCGGGCGACGAGCGGCACCGGCTGCGGCGCCACCTGTCCCGGGCCCACCTGCCGCAGGGCGCCCCGACGTCACCGGCGCTGGCGAACCTCGTCGCCCTGGGTCTGGACCGCCGGCTGGCGGGTCTGGCCCGCAGCCTCGGCGCGACGTGCACGCGCTACGCCGACGACCTGACGTTCTCCAGCGTCGACGGGCTCGACCCGGACCGGCTGCACCGCGCGGTCGCCCGGATCGCCGCCGACGAGGGGTTCCGGCTCAACGAGGCCAAGACCCGGGTCCGCGGGTCCGGTGCCCGGCAGGTCGTCACGGGGCTGGTCGTCAACGAGCGGCCCAACGTCCCGCGGGAGGAGTTCGACCGGCTCAAGGCCACGCTGCACAACTGCGTGCGGCACGGACCGGACGGTCAGAACCGCGACGGCCACCCGGACTTCCGCGCCCACCTGCTGGGCCGGGTCGCCCGGGTGGAGTCCGTCAACCCCGCGAAGGGGCGGCGGCTGCGGTCGAGCTTCGACGCGATCGCGTGGTGAGCAGGCCGTGGCGGACCAGCCAGCGCTCGAAGACGAGGGTGCCGAAGGGCGGGAAGCCCGCGACCACGCCGACGACGAGGGTCTTGAACGTCCAGTGCAGGGTGCGGTACGCCCACAGCGTCGACAGCACGTAGACGACGAACCCGATGCCGTGGACCATCCCGACGACGGGGACCCCACCCTCGTGGGGGGCCTTGACGATCCACTTCAGGAACATCGCGATGAGCAGCGCGGTCCACGAGATCGCCTCGAACGTGGCGATGACGCGGAACCAGCGGGCGGCGAGCGGCCCGGACGCCATGGGGGTCCTCCTCGAGACGGGGGTGTCCCCCCAAGTCTGACGGGCTGTCGTAGGACCGGGCGCCCGGGTGCGTGTGGGATCGCTCACCCGACGACGACGCGGTCGCGGCCGGCCGCCTTCGCGGCGTAGAGGGCCGCGTCGGCGCGCGTGAGGAGAGCCGGGACGTCGAGCGGGCCGGGAGCCGCGGCGGCCACGCCGGCGCTGACGGTCACGGGTTCACCGGCCTCCGCGGACGCCTTCGCCACGCGGCCGCGGAACAGGTCGGCGTCCCGGGCCGCTGTCCGCGCGTCGCTCCACCGGCCGATCCACGCCAGTTCCTCGCCCCCCAGGCGCACGAGCACGTCACCGGGGCGGGCGCCGTCGCGCAGGGCGTCGGCGACGACGACGAGGACCGCGTCCCCGACGTCGTGCCCGCGGCGGTCGTTGACGCCCTTGAAGTGGTCGACGTCGACGATCACCGCGCACAGTCCCCGACCGTCCAGGACCGCGCACGCGTCCTGCATGCCGCGCCGGTTGAGCAGTCCTGTGAGCGCGTCCGTGCGGGCCGCCTGCGCCACCTCGCGCAGCGCCCGGCGCCGACCGTGCTCGAGCCAGGCGATGACGCCCGTCGTGGCGACCCCGGCGGCGACGACGGTGCCCACGTCGGCCACCAGACGCGGGGTGGAGGCGTCACCGTCGACCGCGTGCAGGAGGACGGCCTGCCCCACGGCGGCCGGGAGCACGACGAACGGCACGTGCCGCACGCGGGTCAAGAGGGCGGCCGCGGCGCACAGCGCGAGCAGCCCGACCGACGCCGTCGTCACGTTCCCCGGTCGCGGCGGGGTCAGACCGCTGAGGGTGAGGACCCCGGCGTCGAGGGTGAGGGCGGCGGTGACGAGGAGCCGCGGGGCGCGGCGGCCCCGGCGGGCGGCCCGCAGGGCCGAGACCGCGAGGGTGGACCACAGCAGGATGCTCACGGCGACCGGCAGGAAGGCCGCGACGCTGTGCGTGAGCGCCGCGACGGTGAGACCGGGCAGGTGCAGCGCCGCGAAGACGCCGAACCCGACGGCCTCGACACGGCCGTCGCGCAGGTCGAGGTCGGGCACACGGGAAGCATCGGCCGGCACCGCCCGAACCTTGATCGTCGTGACCTCGACCGTCGTGACCCGGGTCGGTGTCGAGCTCGACCTGCGGGGTCCTCAGCTCGCGAGCGCCGAGTCCCCAGCCGAGTCACCAGCCGGGTCACCGGCCGCGAGACCGGTCCGGCGCACGAACCCGGGGACGTCGGCGGCGGCCATCGCGGTGCCGAAGAGGTGCCCCTGGGCCCGCCGCACCCCCAGGGCCCGCAGGGGGGCCACCTGCTCCGCACGTTCGACCCCCTCGGCGAGGATGTCCATGTCCAGCGCGCGGCACAGCGCGGCGATGCCCTCCAGCAGCGACGTGTCGCCGCCGGTCGCCAGGGTCGTCAGCGAGCGGTCCAGCTTGACCGTCGAGACCGGGAACCGGCGCATGTAGGACAACGAGGTGTAGCCGATCCCGAAGTCGTCGAGGTCGAGGTGGAACCCCGCCGCGACGACCTCGCGCAGGGACGCCGCGATGCGCGGGTCGTCGGGGAGCTCCTCGTGCTCGGTGATCTCCAGGTGCACCCGGCCGGGTTCGATGCCCTGGCGGGCGGCGAGGTCGGAGATCCAGCGGCCCATGCCCTGCCGGTGCAGGCTGCCGATGCCGAGGTTCACGGCGAGGTGCAGACCACCGACGCCGGCCGCGTCCCAGTGCGCGAGGTCGCGCAGCGCGCGGGTGGTGACGTGCTCGTCGAGCCGGGCGCCCAGGCCGGCGTCCTCGGCGTGCTGGAGGAACTGGTCCGGGGTGAGGAGGCCGGCCCGCGGGTGCTCCCAGCGCACGAGGGCCTCGACGCCCACGATGCGCGGAGTCACCCCGTCGACGAGGTCCACGACGGGCTGGTGGACGACGACGAGTTCCCCGACGTCCTCGCGGTGACCGCCCTGCAGCAGCAGCGACCGCAGTTCCTGCTGCATGACCAGTCCACCGAGGACCTTCTCCCGCAGCTGTGGCCGGTACACGAGCGCGCGTCCCTTGCCGGCCTGCTTCGCCGCGTACATCGCGATGTCGGCGTCGACGAGGGCCTCCTCGAACGCGACGCCCGCGCGCAGCGGTGCGATCCCGATGCTGGCGCTGACGCGGTAGGGGAGCCGGTGGAACTCGAACGGTGCGTCGAGGGCCTCCAGCAGCAGGTCGGCCGGGCCCTCGTCGTGGTCCTCCGGGGTCCACACGACGACGATGAACTCGTCGCCCCCGGTGCGCGAGACGACCCCGTGCTGGCCGACGGCCTGGCGCAGCCGGCCCGCGACCTCGACGAGCAGCGCGTCGCCGACGGCGTGCCCGCGGGTGTCGTTGATCTGCTTGAAGTCGTCGAGGTCGACGAGGCACAGGTGCAGGTCGCGGCCGTGGAGGCGGCGGCGCAGTTCCTCGGCGGCCAGGGGCAGTCCCCGGCGGTTGACGAGGTCGGTCAGCGGGTCGCGCTCGGCGCTGCGTTCGGCCCGCCGCACCGAGAGCGCGGCCCAGCCGACGCCCGCGCACGCCAGGACGTACCCGCTGGGGGCGACGACCTCGACGGCCACGTCGGGCAGGACGTGGACGCTGCCCAGCAGCCACAGGAGCGGCACGGTGCAGAACACGGGCAGCACGCTGAGCAGGCGCTGGCCGTCCCCGCGCAGGACGCCGCCGGCGCAGGGGGTGCCGAAGAGCCGCATGCTCGGGTGCAGGGCGGCCGCGGCCAGCAGGACCATGGCCAGCCCCTGGACGCCGTGCACCAGGTGCCGGCTGCCGTCCAGCAGGTCCGCGCGCGCGGTCCCGAGCGCCGCGATCGCCAGCAGCACCCCCGCGGCGAGCAGGACGAGGGTCGTGACGGGGGCCACCCCGGTGCGGGTGGTGAGGATCCGCAGCAGCACGATGGCCAGGACGATGTCGGCGGCGGTCCCGATGAGCACGGCGGGGTCGTCGGCGAGCCCGGTCGCCCGCAGCATCCCCAGCACCTGCGCCACCACGAGGGCGCCGGCGGTGGCGGTCAGCACGACGTCGGGCCACGTCCGCCGGTCCGACCCGGCGCCGCGGCGCAGCGTGCGCACGACGAAGGGGACGAGGACCAGCGCGACGACCTGCACGGCGACGACGCTCCACCGGGTGGAGCCGTCGCCCGTCCGCGACAGCAGCGAGGCCGCGGCCGTGGCCACCCCGGTGGCCAGGAGGGCCAGGACGGCCACCCACGCCTGCGGCAGCACGGGCCGGTGCCGGCGGACCCCGACGACGGCCAGCGCGAAGGCGCCGGCGTTCACGACGAGGGAGAGCGCGGTGCCCGTCCCCGGCGCCACACCGGGCAACGCGACGACCACGCTCAGGGCGGCCAGGACGCCGAGGGCTGCCACCGCGCGCCTGCCCATGGTCCCCCGTCCCTCGTCGGTGGTGCCGTCCACCGGTTCGTCCCACCTGTGCTTGCCCCCTGTGCTTCGACGCGACCGGGCGTGAACTCATTCGCCCGATCAGGGGTGCGCGGGGGCGGAACAGGAGTGGCGGGACCACGGTTGGCGACGGCATGAGCGTCATCAGCCTGTGGGGCGGCGGACCGTGGCAGGACCCGTCGAGGGTCGCCGAGGCCGGGGAGGTGGCGGCCGAGGTCGAGGAGCTCGGGTACCACCGGCTCTGGTTCTCCGGCGGGTTCGGCGACGGGATCCTGCCGGCGTTCGGGCAGCTCCTGGACGCCACCCGGACCCTGGGGGTCGCCAGCGGCATCGCCAGCATCTGGACGGTGAGCCCCGACCAGTCCGCGGAGGCGTTCGCGCGCTTCGAGGCCGAGCACCCCGGCCGGTTCCTGCTGGGCCTGGGCAACTCGCACGCCCCCGCCGTCGAGGGGAAGGGGCAGCGCTACGAGAAGCCGTACACGCGCACGGTCGAGTACCTCGACGCGCTCGGCGACCGGGTTCCGGCCGACCGCCTCGTGCTGGCCGCGCTGGGGCCGCGGATGCTCGAGCTGGCCCGCGACCGCACGGCCGGTGCGCACCCGTACTTCGTGACCGTCGAGCACACCGTCGCCGCCCGCGCGGCGCTGGGCGCCGGCTCGTGGCTCGCGCCCGAGGCCGCCGTCGTGCTGGACGAGGACCCCGCCAGCGCCCGGGCGACCGCGCGCGAGCACCTGGCGGTCTACCTCGCGCTGCCGAACTACACGAACAACCTGCGCCGCTTCGGCTGGGGCGACGACGACCTCCTGCACGGCGGCAGCGACCGCCTCGTGGACGCGCTCGTGGCGTGGGGGTCCCTCGACGACGTCGTCGCCGGGGTGCGCCGCCACGTCGAGGCGGGCGCCGACGAGGTCGCGCTGCAGGTGCTCGGCGGGGGCGGGGAGTTCCCGCGGCGGCAGTTCCGCGAGCTCGCGGGGGCGCTCATCGCCTAGGGCGCGCGTCAGCCGGTGGGGTAGTCGACGAAGGCGAACCGCGCCGAGTCCGGCGCCCACCCGTTGACGTTCGTGGTGCCCTGCCCGCCCTGGACCGGGTACCGCTGGACGGACGTGGTCCAGTCGTCGGCCGCCACGACGTGCACGACGACGTCGAGGTCGGCCGGGTGGCCCACCGTCCCCGCGGGGAACGACAGGTAGGTGCCGCAGCGCCCGTCGGGGGAGACGTGCGGGAACCAGTCGACGGTGTCGCTGACGACGAGCCGTTCCAGCGGACCTCCGCCGTCGGGGACGCGCGCCAGTTGCGCGTGCCCGGCGGTGGCGCCGAAGGCCTCGGTGTTGAGCAGGATCCAGCGCCCGTCGGGGGTCCACTCCGGCCCGTCGAGGTGGCCGTCCCCCGTGTCGAGGACCTGCGGTGCACCCCCGACGGGTTGCACGACGAGCCGGCCCGGTTCCTCGAACGAGCCGATCTCGACGTAGGCGATGCGCAGGCCGTCGGGGGAGACGCCGTGCAGGAAGTGCCAGAACCCGTCGTCGCGGGTGATCCGCTCGACCGGTCCGCCGGTGAGCTCCCCGCGGTAGACGTGACCGTCGTCCGCCGACATCAGGACGTGCCGGCCGTCGGGGTGCAGGACGTGGTCGTTGTTGACCGGCGGCAGCCCCTCGAACCGGACCGGGTGGACACCGGCCCCGGTGTCGTCGACGTCGAGGCGCCACAGCCGGCCGTCACCGTTGAGCAGCAGCGACGTGCCGTCGAGGGACCAGTTGGGCGCCTCGAGGAGGAGTTCCGCCGTCTCGAAGAGGACGACCGGCGTGGCCCGGTCCGGACCTCCGAGCAGGATCCGGCAGCGCTGCGACGGTGCGAGGTGGCGGGGCACGACGCGAACCTAGCCGCGCGCCGGGGCCCGTGCCGAGGTGGTCCTGGGAACCTGTTCGCGTGACCAGTGAACGGGTTCCACCGGCGGTGCGGCTGGCGTGGGGTCCGCGGGTGGCGGCTCACCCTCCGTCGCGCGGCGTCGCGGTCGTCGTCGACGTGCTCTCGTTCACGACCACCGTCAGCGTGGCCCTGGACCGCGGGGTGGAGGTCCTGCCCTACCCGTGGGCCGACGGGGGCGCCGCCGTCTTCGCCGCGGACCGGGACGCGACCCTCGCGGTGGGACGGTCCCGTGCCCGGCCGGGGCAGGTGAGCCTGTCGCCGTCGACGGTGCGTGCGGCCGGCCCGCACCTCCGGCGGGTGGTGCTGCCCTCGCCGAACGGAGCCACCACGGCTCACCGGCTGGCCGACCGGGTCGAGGTCGTCGTCGCGGGGTGCCTGCGCAACGCCGGACCGGTGGCGTCGTGGCTGACGGAGCGGTACGGCCCGGACGGGGTGCCGGTGCTGCTGGTGCCGGCCGGTGAGCGGTCGTCCCGAGGGAGGTGGCGCGCGGCCGTGGAGGACCTCTGGGGTGCCGGGGCCGTCGTCGACGGTCTGCGCCGGCACGGCTGGGTGGGGTTGTCGCAGGAGGCCGCCGCGGCCGCCGACGCCTGGGACGGGGTCAGGGACGACGTCGTGCGCCGTCTGCGCGACTGCGCCAGCGGCCGGGAGCTGACCGCGATGGGGTTCGGTGGTGACGTCGACGTCGCCTCCGAGGTGAGTGCGAGCGTCGTCGTGCCGCGCCTGGTGGCGGGCGCGTTCCGGGACGTCGGGACCCGCCCGGCTGGCACGCTGGGCGCGTGAGTGGTGCCGGGGTCGCGGGGCGGGGGTGGACCCGGGCCGTCGTCGTGCGCGGGCTGACCTGGGGTGCGGTGTGGGGAGCCGTGGGCGGCGCCGGGCTCGTCGTGCTGCTGTTCGGCCTGGGGTCGTGGTTCTCCGCCGCGGGGCCGGACGCCGCGACGGTCCTCAGCGGGGTCCTGGTGGGCGTGCTGGTGGGGGCCGTGCTCGGCGCCTCGGCGCTGGGGGTGGCCCTGGCCCTGCTGGTCGTGGCCGACCGGCGGGGTCGTGGAGGTCAGCGGCTGGTGCAGGTGGCGGCCGTCACCGTGGCCGCCCTGGTGCCCGCCGTGGCGGTCCGTCTCCTCCTGGCGGCGACGATGGGCGTCCTCGTGGCGCAGGGAGCGGCCGTCGTCGCCGGCCTCGCCGCCCTCGTGCTGTCGGCGGCCCTCCTGCGGCGGCTGGTGGCACTGGCGTCCTGAGCGGCCGAGGAGGGAACCGCGACCGCCCGGCCCGTGCCACTGTCGTCGGGTGTCGTTCACCCTGGCGGTCTGGGACGGGCCGCGTCCTGCCACCGACGCCGAGGCCCGGTGGGAGTTCACCCGCCGGTGCGACGCCGCCGACGCCCGGGCGCTCGCGGGCCGGTCGCCGCTGCCCGCGACCCCGGCGCTGCGGGCGTTCATGGCGGACGTGCGTCGGTACTTCCCCGACGGTGACCGCGACGTCGACGGGGTGTGGGCCGACGGTCGGGTGGCGGAGGGTGTGGACGGGGGTTTCCTGTACACCGCCCTGACCCGCGAGGGTCTCGGCCGCGCTCACGCCGTCCGCCGCCAGCGAGCAGGGGGAACGGGTGCTGGGCGCCTCGATCGCGGTCTACCGGGAGTCCGACTGGCAGGACCACCTGCGGTGGTCAGCGCGCGAGGCCGGCACGCCGTACGACCCGGCGGCGAGGTTCCTCGGCGGGTACGGGAACGTCCTGGACTTCGGACTCCTCATCGACCCGGGGGAACTCCTGGAGCGCCCCCACCAGCACGCGTGGGTCGTGCCGGACCAGGCCGCCGCCGCCGCGGCCGCGCGGCAGATCGCCGAACTCCTCGTCCAGCGTTTGCTCCCAGCTCTGGCCGAACTCGCTGCGCTGCTGCCGAACCGACGGCTCGGGTTGCGGCACTGGCCCGCCCTCGTGGTGCGGGAGAAGGCGTGGTTGCGCCCCGACGAGGTCTGCCCGTGGGCGCCGTGCGGTGAACCGTTCCGGACGGTGGGCGCGGGCGGGCTGTGGCCTCCCCGGGGGTCGTTGACCGTCCGGGGGACCGTCAGTCGTGCGTCCCGCTCTCGTGGCCGGAGTGGCCGACGGGTTCGAGCTGGAACGTGGCGTGCTGCACGGCGACGGGGAAGTGCTCGGCGACGCACGCCTGCAACCGGTCGAGGATTTCCGGGGCGTGCCCGTCGTGGAAGCAGGACTCGTCCAGCACGACGTGCGCGGACAGGACCGGCAACCCCGAGGTGATCTGGCTGGCGTGCAGGTCGTGGACGGCGTGCACGTGCGGCAGTTCCAGCAGGTGGCGCCGCACGTCCTCCAGGTCCAGCCCGGGAGGCGTCGACTCCAGCAGCACGGATGTCGTCTCCCGCAGCAGCTTCACCGTGCGCGGCACGATGAGGACGCCGATGAGCAGCGACACGACGGCGTCGGCGCGGGTCCAGCCCGTGGCGGCGATGACGCCGGCTGCGACGAGGACGGCGACCGACCCGAGCCCGTCGTTGACCACCTCCAGGACGGCGGCGCGGACGTTGACGTTGGCGCGTCCCTCGCCCCGCACGAGCAGCCAGAGGGCGACGACGTTCCCGACGAGCCCGATGACGCCGAAGACGAGCATCGCGCCGGAACTCACCTCGGGGGGTTCCAGGAGGCGTCGGACACCCTCGACGAGGACGAAGACCCCGACCGCCAGGAGGGCCGCGGCCTGCAACGTCGCCGCGAGCACCTCGGCCCGGCGGTAGCCCCACGTCCGTTGCGCGGACGCGGGTCGTGCGGCGAGGTTGGCCGCGATGAGCGCGATCGTCAGCCCGGCGACGTCGGTGAGCATGTGCCCGGCGTCGGCGAGCAGCGCGAGCGACCCGGAGACGAAGGCCCCCACGGCCTCGGCGACGAGGACGGTGGCGGTGACGGCGAGCGCCGCGGCCAGCCGGCGGCGGTTCTGCGCGAGCTCCGCCCCTCCGTGGCCGTGGCCGTGCCCGTGGCCGTGGCTCACCGCGTCACCCCGTCCGCCGTCTCGCACCGGTCGTCCCCGACGGCGAGCACGACGCCGAGCAGGTCGCCGAGGGCGTGGCTGAGGCGGGCGTCGGCGATCTCGTAGCGCACCCGACGGCCTTCGGGGACGGAGACGACGAGGCCGCAGCCGCGCAGGCAGGCGAGGTGGTTCGACAGCGACTGGCGCGAGACCCCGAGCAGGTCGGCCAGTTCGGCCGGGTACCCCGGCGCTTCGCGCAGCGCGAGCAGCAGCCGGGTCCGCGTGGGGTCGGACAGGGCGTGCCCGAACCGGGCCAGGACCTGGGCGTGCGTGGCGATCACGCCTCGACAGTACATCGAGAACTGGATCGCCGGCGGGGCTTGACCCTCACGCGGCGTCAGGCGCGACCGTTCCGACGTGCGCTACGCGATGGACCTCACCCACAGCACCGTCCCCGTCCCGGCTCTCGACGCCGACCCGCCACCCGTCGAGGAGCGCGTCTACGGCATGCCGATGTTCCCCACGCTGCCGACGGCCGACCTCGCCGCGTCCGTCGAGTTCTGGGTCCGCGGGCTGGGGTTCGTCGACTTCTTCACGATCCCGGGCAGGTTGACCCACCTGCGGCGCTGGCGGTTCCAGGACGTCCTGCTCGTGCCGGGGGAGCCGCCCACGACCCCGCCGCCGGGGACGCTGAGCGTGGCCTGCGTGCTGCGCCAGCTCGACGAGGCCGTCGCGGCGTGCGAGGCGCTGCGCCCCGGGTGCACCACCGGTCCGGAGCGTCGGCCGTGGAACAGCGTCGAAGCGCAGGTCGTGACGCCGGAGAACGCGCGGGTGGTGCTCACCGCGGCGTTGCCGCTGGACCCGGACGCCGCCCGTGACCTGAGCGCGGTGGGTGTCGATGTCCCCCGGTGAACCGGCTGCCATCCTCGGAGACGTGCACGAGGGCGGGGTCCACGACGACGAGGGGCGGTTGACCGTGGGCCGGGTCGCAGAACTCCTCGGCGTCAGCGTCCGGACCCTGCACCACTGGGAGTCCCTGGGGCTCGTCGCGGCGGCCCGGACGTCCGGGGGCTACCGCACGTACGGTCCCGCCGACGTCGCGCGCCTGCAGCGGGTCGTGCGCTACCGGGAACTCGGGATCCCCCTGGCCGACGTGAGCGGGTTGCTCGACGGCGACCCCGACGGGGTGGACGCCCTGCGCCGCCAGCGCGCCGAACTCGCCGACCGCCTCGACCGGACGCGCGAGACCCTGGCGGCCGTGGACCGGCTCCTGCACGCCACCGAGCACGGACCGGCCCTCTCGCCCCCGGAGCAGGCGGAGTTGTTCGGCGCCGACTGGGACCCGTCGTGGCCCGGACAGGCCCGCGAACGGTGGGGGGACACCCCGCAGTGGCGGCAGTACGCCGAACGCACGGCCGACCGGACGAGGGGGGGCTGGGCCTCGCTCGCGGCGCGGGTCGAGGACCTCGAGTCCGACCTCGCGGCCGCGTTCACCTCCGGGGTGGAACCCGGCTCCGCGGCCGCGGCCGTGCTCGCCGAACGCCACCGCGCGTCCGTGGCCGAGCACTTCGACTGCACCCACGCGATGCACGTCTGCCTGGCCCGCACCTACGTCGACGACCCGCGGTTCCGTGCCCACTACGACCGTCGCGTCCCCGGGCTGGCGGTCTGGTTGCGGGCCGTCGTGGAGGAGAACGCGCGCTCGCGGGGCGTCGATCCCGCGACCGCGGTCTGGGAGTAGCGTTCCGCGCGTGACGATCCACCAGGGAATCCACGGGGGCATCCACGGGGACGACGCCGACGGTGTCCCCGTCCGCGTCTACCGCCCCGACGCCGAACGCCACCCCGAACCCCGGGCCGCCCTCGTCTGGGCCCACGGTGGGGGTTTCCAGTTCGGCGACCTCGACATGCCCGAGTCCGACGCGGTCGCCCGGCGGTTGCAGGAGAACGGGATCCTCGTCGTCGCGGTCGACTACCGGCTCGCCGGGCCCGGGACGACCTACCCCGCCCCCTCCGACGACGTCCTCACGGCGTGGCGGTGGGGTCGCGCGCTCTGCCTCGCAGCAGGAGTTCCCGTCGAGAGGATCCAGCTGGGTGGCGCCAGCGCCGGGGGGAACCTCGCGGCGGGTGCGGTCCTGCGGTTGCTCGCCGACGGCGGGGACGTCCCGGCCGCGGTGTTCCTGGCCTACCCGACGCTGCACGCGGTTCCGCCGGTCGCCTCCCCGGTCGCGCAGGCGGCCGTCGAGACCCTCCCGGCGGCGCAGCGGTGGTCGGCCGCCGACGTCGCCGCGATGTACGAGGCGTACGTCGGCGGACCGCTGGACGGTGTGCCGGCACCCGTCGTCCCCGGGACGGCGGACCTGGAGGGTTTCCCGCCCACGTTCGTCCTGACGAGCGAGGTCGACGGGTTGCGGGGATCGGCCGACGAGTTCGCCCGCCGGCTCGTGCTCGCGGGCTCCACCGTGCTGTCGGTCTGCGAACCGGGAACGGTGCACGGCCACCTCAACACCCCCGACGCGCGGTTCGACGCGAGCCTGCGGCGCGTCACGCGGTGGTTGCTGTCCGCGGACGAGCTCGCCGGCTGACGTCCGCCGCCGGCCGCGGCCCGGTCAGGGGAGCAGCACGACCTTGCCGACGACCGTGCGGGACTCGGAGAGCCGCACGGCCTCGACCACCCGGTCCAGGGGGAACGTGGCCGCGACCTGGGTCCGCAGCCGGCCACCGGCGAGGAGGTCGAACACCCGGCCGAGGTCGGCCCGCACGCCGGCCTGGAACCGTGCGGGGTTCCGGCGACCGCCCCAGACGGAGAAGAACGTCGCCCGGTGCCCGCCCGGCCGCAGGTTCCACCACTGCAACCGGACCAGCAGTCGCAGGATGGTCCACCACGCGTTCGACGACCCGTCCACGGTGTCCGCGCTGCCGTAGGAGACCAGCGCCCCACCGCGGCGCAGCAGCCGGTGCGAGACGGTGAGCACGTCGCCCCCGACGTGGTCGAAGACCGCGTCGACGCCGTCGGGGGCCAGTGACCGCACCCGCGCCTCCAGCCCGTCCACGGTGTAGTCGACGGGTTCGACCCCCAGGGCCCGCAGGGCGTCGTGGTGACGCGGGGCGGCGGTCCCGACGACCCGGGCCCCGGCGAGGGAGGCCAGTTGGGCCAGGACGGTGCCGACCCCGCCGTTGACGCCGTGGACGAGGACGGTCTGCCCGGCGCGGACCCGGGCGTCGCGGTGCAGCATGCGCCAGGCGGTGAGGCCGTTGACGACGAGCGTCGAGGCCTCGACGGGGTCGACGCCGGCGGGGACGGGCACGAGCGCGGCCGCGTCGACGAGCGCGTGGGTGGTCCAGCCGCCGGTGCCGACCAGGGCCGCGACCCGGGTGCCGCGGAGGTCGGGGTCCACCCCGGCTCCGACCGCGGCGACCGTGCCGACGAGGTCGTACCCCGGGGTGAAGGGGAAGCGGGGCTGGTCGTAGTAGCGGCCGCGGCGCATCTGCCGCTCCGCGAACGAGATGCCGCTGGCCTCGACGGCGACGCGGACCTGGCCGGGGCCGGGGACCGGCTCGTCGGTGCGCTCGAGGCGCAGCCCGTCGGGCTCGACGACGCCGGGGAGGACGACTCGGGTGGTCGGCATGGGGGTCTCCTTGTGAGTGATTGGACAGTCACAACTTCGCGGACGCGAAGCTGGGGTGTGCTGGAGCTCAGAAGTGGCGGATCCCCTGGGTGAGCGTGCTGGCCCAGGACCCGGGGACCTCGTCGAGGTCCGCCATGACGACCAGGTGGCAGAGCTGCCCCCACGCCATGAACCGCTGGACCTCGTCGGGGCCGGCCCCGGTCAGCTGGTCCACGGTGCCGACGACCGAGGCCAACCCGCGGCGCAGGGCGTCCCGCACCTCGGGGACGTCGCTCGCCGACTGGGCGTGGACCTGCAGCATGAGCAGGTCCCGGTCGGTGATGAGGTGGGCGTAGGCCAGGCCCATCGCCTCGAGCAGCCCCGCCGGGCTGCGGTCGGACGCCTGCTCGGCGCCGGAAGTGAGGGCCTCGACGACGCGGGCGTAGCAGTGGTCCACGGCGGCGAGGAAGAGGCCGAGCTTGCCGTCGAAGAGCCGGAAGACGTACGCCGGGGAGATCCCGGCGTCCGCGGCGACGGCCGTCACCGGGGTCGCGTGGTAGCCGGCCCGGGCGAAGACCCGGGTCGCGCTCGCGACGACGAGCGCGCGCTGCGCCTCGGCGGTGGATCGGACGGCCATGTGTGTGAGTGAACACTCACAACCGGCGTGGGGTCAAGACCCACGCGCCCGTCGCCCCCTAGGATCGGCCGGGTGAGCGATCCGCAGCGTCTGGCCGACCTGGCCGACCTGGCCCGCACCCTGCAGCGGCGGTCCAGTCCGCAGGAGGTGATGGACACCGTCGTGGAGGCCGCCGTCTCCCTGGTGCCCGGCGCCGAGCACGGGTCCATCAGCCTCGTGACGGGCCGGCGCGGCGTCTTCTCCGCGTCGGCGAGCAGCCAGGTCGCCCGTGACTTCGACAGCCTGCAGGAGGACCTGGGTGAGGGTCCGTGCCTGGAGGCGATGTTCAGCGAACCCGTCGTCCACGGCCCGGACCTCACGCAGGAGAGCCGCTGGCCGCGGTTGTCCAAGACGGCCCCGGAGACGCTCGGCATCCGCAGCGTCCTGTGCTTCCAGCTCTTCGTGCTCGAGGAGAACACCCTCGGTGGGCTGAACCTGCTGGCGACGCGCGCCGACGCCTTCGACGACGACGCCCCCGGCCTGGGGGCGGTGTTCGCGGCGCACGCGGCGTCCGCGCTGGCCGCGGCGCGGGAGCTCGACCAGATCAAGCAGGCGCTGGCCAGCCGGGACGTCATCGGCCAGGCCAAGGGCATGCTCATGGAGCGCTACCAGATGGGGCCGCAGCAGGCCTTCGCGCTGCTGGCGCGCCTGAGCCAGGACGAGAACGTCAAGCTCCACGACCTCGCGCAGCGGTTGGTGACCACCCGGACGCTGTGACCCGGAGCGGTGACCGGCGGCTGTGACCTGGTGCGGCGTCAGGGCGGGGGCGGCGCGGTCGTGCCGCGCACCTGCAGGGTCGCCGCGACCCGGTGCACCCGGGGTGGCCCGCCGGTGCCGGCCGCGCGTTCGGCCACGAACCGTCCGCTCTGCACGCCGATCGCGAACGTCCCGTTGTCGACCGACGTCAGCGACAGGTGCCGGATGGCGGCGAGGTGGGTGTTGTCGTACCCGACGACCGAGACGTCGCCGGGCACGTCGAGGCCGAGGTCGTGCGCGGCGGACAGGACCCCGATCGCCGACAGGTCGTTGTAGGCGAGGACCGCGGTCGGGCGGTCGGGGCCCTCGAGCAGGCGGCGGGCCACGGCGTACCCGCTCTCCTCGCTCATCCCCCCGGGCACGACGCGGGCGTCGGTGCCCGCCGTCCGCGTGAACCCCGTGGCGCGCAGGTCACCGACCCGGCCGGGACCGCTGAGGTGGGCCAGCCGGCGGTGGCCGAGGTCGAGCAGGTGGCGGGTGGCGGCGCTCGCACCGGACTCGTCGTCGTTGACGACGACGTCGGCGCCGAGGTCGTCCGGGTCCCACGTCCCGGCGAGCAGGACGGGCACGCCGGCGCGGACCGTGTCCCGCAGGGCGTCGGCGTCCTCGGTCGTGCCGACCACGACGACCGCGTCCACGCGCTGGGACCGCAGCTGCTCGACGGCGGACCGGCCGATCTGGCGGGTCGTGGCCGAGTCGGCGAGGACGGGGGCGAGGCCGGCCCCGTCGAGGGAGGCCGTGAGTCCGGCGAGCAGGTCGACGAACCAGGGGTTGCGCAGGTCGTTGAGCAGCACGCCCACCATCCCGGACCGCGTCCCGGCCAGGGCCCGCGCGACCCGGTCCGTGCGGTAGCCGAGGTCCTCGGCGGCCTGGCGGACGGTGGCGCGACGCGCCTCGCTGACCCCCGGGTCCCCGCGGAGGGCGAGGGAGGCGAGGGACTTCGACACCCCGGCGCGCTCGGCGACGTCCCGGATGGTCGGCACACGGGGTGCCCGCGCTCGACCCTCCCCGGCGTCCACGCGGTCAGCCTAGGGGTAGGCACCACCCCACCTGGACGCTAGCCTGGACCGGTCCATTCTTGTCCAGTGCTCGCAGAGGAGCGCCCCGTGCCCGCACCGGGAACCCCGAAGGTCTCGATGAACGTCACGACGACGTTCTTCGGCAACGTCGTCCAGGACATCCGCCTGGCCAAGGAGGCCGGGTTCGGCGGCATCGAGCTGCAGAGCCCGAAGCTGTACCGCTACCTCGACGCCGGGTTCGCCGTCGAGACGCTGCCACCCCTGCTCGAGGGCCTGGAGGTCACCGGACTCGGTGCCGTGCTCGACGTCGAGCGCCAGGGTGCCGCGCGGGCGGAGTTCCTCGCCGAGGTCCGCCGCATGTGCTCGGTCGCCGTCGCCGTGGGGGCGCCGATCGTCCAGCTCTGCACCGGTCCCGTCGACTGGCACGTCGTGGAGGACTTCCGCGCCGGGACGCTGGCCGCGGACGACCCGCGCTACCGCGCGACCCTCGGGCTCGAGGAGACCGAGGCGGTCGCGGTCACCGCGGCCAACGTCCGCGAGGCCGCCGACGTCGCCGCCGACCACGGCCTGGAGCTCTACCTCGAACCCCTCGCCTGGGCCCGGCTCAACCGGTGCCGGCACGCCCTCGCCGTCATCGAGGCCGCCGGTCGCGACAACGTCGGCATCGCCCTGGACACGTGGCACTTCTGGACCACGGGCGACACCCTCGAGGAGGTCGCCGCGCTGCCCAAGGAGCTCATCAAGGCCGTCCACCTGTCCGACGGATTCGAGCTCGACCGCGAGCGCGACGTCCCCGCGCAGGACGTCCACCGCGACGTCGTCCTCGGCGGTGGATCGATCCCGTTGCAGCAGTGGGTGGACGCCGTGAAGTCGACGGGGTACGACGGGTGGTGGGTCTCCGAGATGTTCTCCCGCCGGGCGAACGAGCAGGACCCGCTGGTCGTCGCCACGACCATGCGGAACCTCCTCGCGATCCTCGTGAGCTGAGGCCGCCGTGCAACGCTTCGCCCTCGTGGGCGCCGGGTTCATCGGCGCCGTCCACGCCCGCAACCTCGCAGCCCACCCCGACGTGGAGTTCGTCGTCGTCCACGACGTCGACGGCGCCCGTGCCGGCGACCTCGCCCGCCGCCACGGCACGCGCGGCACGACCGACCTCGCCGAGGTGTTCGACGCCGGCCGCGTCGACGCGGTGTTCATCGCGTCCTCCACCCCGACCCACGCGGACCACCTGCGGGCCGCCGCCGACGCCGGGCTGGCCGTCCTGTGCGAGAAGCCCGTCGCGACCGACCTGGCGAGCGCGCGGGACGTCGTCGCCCACGTCCGGGCCGCCGGGGTCCCCGCCATGCTCGACTTCAACCGGCGGTTCGACCGCGACCACGCCGAACTCGCCCGGGTCGTCGCGGCCGGGGAGGTGGGGACCGTGGAACTCCTGCAACTCACCTCGCGCGGTCCCTCGCTGCCACCGCTGGACTACCTGCGCGCCTCCGGCGGGCAGCTGCGCGACCAGGCCGTCCACTTCTTCGACCTCGCCCGCTGGATCAGCGGCCAGGACCCCGTCGCGGTGTCCGTCACCGGGTCCGCCCTCGCCGACCCGCGGATCGCCGAGTTCGGCGACGTCGACACCTCCGTCGCGACGCTGACCCTCCCCTCGGGGGCCCTCGTGCAGGTCGACTGCCTGCGCCGCACGGGGTACGGCTACGACGAGCGCATCGAGGTCGTCGGGTCGACCGGGTTGGTCGAGTCGCGGCGGCAGGCCGCCGGGAACGTGCTGCGCCGCAGCGGGTCGCACACGACCACCGACGGGTTGCACGCCGGCTGGTTCGAACGCGTGGAACCCACCTACGCCGCGGCCCTCGACGCCTTCGTGCGCGCCCTGGAGGCGGGGGCGCCACCCCCGGTCGGACTGGAGGACGGGCTCGCGGCGCAGGCCGTCGCGGAGGCGGCGACGCTGGCGCTCGCGAGCGGACGGACCGAACCCGTCCGGTACTGAGGGGTCACCGGAGGTGGTGCGTGGCCGTCCCCGGGCGCCGCACGTCGACGACGGTCACGGTCACCTCGGTGACCCGCAGGTCGGTCATGCGCTGCACCGAGTCGGCGATGGACCTCCGCACGTCGGCCATGAGCTCGGCGAGGTCGGCGCCGGTCTCGGCGACGAGGGTGAGGTCCACGGTGGCGTGCGTGCGACCGACGGTGGCCACGGCGCTCGGGGCGCCCTCGCCCTCGTCGACGACCCCGGGGACCGCGCAGGCCGCCAGGCCGGCGATGGTCGCGACCACGCTCTCGCTCATGAGGGTCACCTCGCCGGTGTCGTCAGCGGTGTCGTCAGCGGGGTCGTCCGCAGGGTCGGGTGGGGCCTCGAGCACCGGTCGTCGCCTCCTGCGAGTCGTGCGCGTGACGGGTCCGGCGGACCCGTCAGAGAGAGGCTTACACCGTAAGTCCTTCGGACGCCAGCCTCGGCGGTCCGCGGCGGCACGCGTTCCGTGGCCGGGTGCTCGGGCAGGTCGGCCGCTCGGGTGCCAGGATCGGTGCGTGCCAGGGACCCCCGACGCCGATCCCGGGGTGCCGGACGTCGACGAGCTCGTCGTCGCCGGTGAGGCGCGTCCGTCCGACCGTGTCCCGCTCAGCCGGCAGCGCATCCTCGCCGCGGCGTTGGAGTCCATCGACGAGGACGGTGTCGGGGCGCTCACCATGCGTCGCCTCGGTACGCGGCTCGGCGTCGAGGCGATGTCCCTCTACCGCTACGTCCCCGGGCGCGAGGACCTCCTCGACGGCGTGGTGGACACCCTCGTCGAGGAGCTGGGTCGCGACCCCGAGGTGCTGCGCACGCCGTCGCACGGGTGGCAGGACTTCCTGCAGCGGCTGGCGCACGGGGTTCGGCGCGTCGCGATCACCCACCCGCGCGCGTTCCCGCTCATCGCCTCCACTCCGCCGGAGGCCCCGTGGCTGCGTCCGCCGCTGCGCAGCGTCGAGTGGGTCGAGGCGTTCCTGGCCGGGCTCGTCGCGGAGGGGTTCTCGGACGAGCAGGCCGTCGCCGCCTACCGGGCGTTCACGAGCTTCCTGCTGGGGAACCTGCTGCTGGAGGTCGCCCAGCGCGGTGGGGCCGTCGGCCCCCTCGACCTCGTCGCCGAGGAGGAGCCCGTCGGGGGTCTCGACGACGCCCCGCACGTGCGGCGGCTGGCGCCGCAGCTCGCGCAGGACCGCGCGCTGCAGGAGTTCGAGGAGTCCCTGGAGGGCCTCATCGACCGCGTCTCCGTCCTCGTGCTGGGGACCAGCGGGGCCTGAGGACGGGCCCGGCGCCCCGACGGACGGCGGGCGTGCCGGCGCAGTCGCGGGTGGCACCATCGGGTCGTGGAGCCCGACCTGGCCGATGCCCTGAAGACCCTCGGAAACCCCGCACGACTGGAGTTCCTGCGCTGGCTCCGCACGCCGGAGGAGTCCTTCCGCGACTTCGAGCCGATCGCGGACCGCGCCGAGGTGGGGGTCTGCGTCACCCACCTGGCCGGGAAGTCCGGACTCGCCCAGTCGACCGTGTCCACCTACATGGCCGCCCTGGAACGGATCGGCGTCGTGCGGTCGACGCGGGTGGGGAAGTGGACCCACTACCGCCGCGACGAGCGCGGTGTCGGCGAACTCGTGCGGCGGCTCGGAGCCGTCATCTGATCGACACATCGCAAAATGTCGATACGATTGGCCCGTGACCACCTCCGCCACGCTCCCCGCCGTCCGCCGGGCGCTGATCGTGCACGCCCACCCCGAGCCCGCGTCCTTCTCGACGGCGCAGGCCCGAGCAGTCGCCGGGGAACTGCTCGGGCGGGGCGTCGACGTGGACTACCTCGACCTCTACGCCGAGGGCTTCGACCCCGTCCTGCGGCGTGAGCAGTTCGCCGACGTGCCCGAGGGTGAACCCTTCAAACCCCAGAAGGAACAGGTGCGGGCGCTCGGAGCCGGCACCCTGGGTGACCCGGTGGAGCAGCACCTGCGAGCCCTCCTGGACGCCGACCTGCTCGTGCTGTCGTTCCCCCTCTGGTGGTTCTCGGTGCCGGCCGTCCTCAAGGGGTGGATCGACCGGGTCTTCGTCATGGGAGCCGCGTTCGGAGGTGACCGCGGCACCTTCGCCGAGGGCGGACTCGCGGGGAAGCGGGCTCAGCTGCTCGTGACGACGGGGGGATCCCCCGAAGCGTTCGCGCCGGGTGCCCTCGACGGGTACGGGAGCCTGGACGAGTTCCTGTTCCACCTCCACCGGGGTGTCCTGGAGTTCACGGGGTTCACCGTCCTCCCGCCGGTCGTCACCCATGCGCCGGTCCGCCTCGACGACGCCGGTCGCGACGCGGCACTGTCCAGCGCTCGGGCCGGCGTCGCCGCCTCGCTGGACGCCTGAACCGCGCGCTGCGCCGGGCCGGCGCGGGGGTAGCTTCCCTGACGTGTCCGCCCCGTTCGTCCACCCCGCGACCGCAGGCCGCCCTCCTGTCGGCGCGACCGACCTCGTGACGGGCTGACCCGGGGGTGGGTCTGCGCAGCCGTCCTGAGTCCCTCGCGGTGGCCTCGCTCATCGCCGCGACGGGCGGCCTGCTCGACGCCAGCACCTACCTCGCCCGCGGTGGGGTCCTGGCCGCGGCCCAGACCGGCAACGTCGTCCTGCTGGCCGTCGCCGCGGCCGGCGGCGACGCCGCCAAGGCCCTCGGCCACGTGCCGAGCCTCGTCGCGTTCCTCGCCGGGGTGCTGCTCACCGAGGTCCTCGACGGTCCGCGACCGCGCCGCCTGCTGCGACGGCCGGTCCGGGTGGTCCTGCTGCTGCAGGTGGCGGTCCTCGTCGCCGTCGGCTTCGTCCCCGCCGCCCCCGCGGGCACGACCGCCACCTCGGTGGCCTCGGCGGGCGTCGCCTTCGCCGCCGCCCTGCAGCTGAACGTCTTCCGTTCCGTGCGGGGGATGACGTACGCGTCGACGTTCGCGTCGGGCAACCTGCGCAGCCTGGTCGAGAAGACGTACGCGGCCGTGCGGCGCCGCGGCGACCCCGAGAGCACCGGTCGGCAGGCGCGCGACCTGGCCACGGTGATGGTCTGCTTCGCGGGCGGAGCCTTCGCCGGGGCCCTGGCCACGGACCGGTGGGGCCCTCGCGGGATCTGGGGCGGTGCGGTCCTGCTGGTCGTCGTCCTCGTGCTCGTCGTGCGGGAGACCCGCCGCGTCGAACGCGGCTGAGTCAGTCGACGATGTCGAAGATCGTCACGAGCTTGGTCACCTGGAGCAGGTAGACGACCTGGGGGGCGGGCTTGACGAGCGTCACCCGGTGCGGGGCGACGGCGCGCGTGAGGCGCACGAGGAACGAGGCGCCCGTGGACTCCAGGAACGTCACCGCGGACAGGTCCACCCGCACGGGCAGGCCGGCGGCCCCGGCGCGGGCGCACAGGTCGTCCAGGACGTTCCCGAGGGCGGCGTCCACCTCGCCGTGCAGGGTGATGACGGTGAGCCCCGCCTCGTGGTCCACCTCGACGTGACCCCCGTCGGACGCCTCGTGGGCCGTCGCGTCGTGGTTCTGGTCGCGCTCGGAAGTGCTCACGCTGGTCCTTCGCTTCGTCGTCCGCTCCGCGTCGGAGCGGTCTCACGGGGAGAGTAGGTCACGCCGGCTCCCCGTCACAGGGGCCGGCGTGGCGTGCCGGTCCGCCGTCGTCGGGCCACGCGAGACGGCACCAGACGGTCTTGGCGGGGACCGGTTCGTGGGTGGCCGCGACGGCACCCCCGTGACTGGGGTCGTGGTGGCGCACCCCCCAGTCCAGGCTCAGCAGCTCGACGAGGTGCACCCCCCGTCCACCGAGGTCCGCCGGGTCGGCCAGCGTCGTCAACGGGGGCGCCGGGTCGCCGTCGCTCACCGACAGCACGACGCCGTCACCCTCGACGCACTCCACCTGCAGCAGGATCGGCGGGCCCGCGTGCCGCACGGCGTTCGTCACGAGTTCGGTGAACAGGAGCTTCGCCTGGTCGAGGTGGGCGCTGGAGTGCTGGTGGCACCAGTGCTCCTCCAGGAAGTGCCGTGCGATCCGTCCGGACGACAGGTCGAGGGGGACGACCAGGGTCGACGCGGGGGTGGGAGCGCACACGCCGCCATCGTGGCGGGATCGAGCGCGGTCCGCGCGTCGGCGGTCAGCGTGGACGGCGGGACGGGGTGGCCGGCGGGGCTACCGCGCTCCCGGTCGGGTTCTTCCCGGACTGCTTCCCGGACTGCTTCACACCGCGTCGCCCGACGACCTTCGAGGTCGCGCGCAGGCCGCGGGAGAGGACGGTCTTGCCCTCGGCGCGTTCCAGCCGGGTGGCGAGGTGGTCCAGCGCCTTGGCGCTGAGCGGGACGGCCACGCCGGCCACGAACCAGTTCCGAGCTCCCTGGGACAACCGGTTCGGCACGACGGACTCCTTCGCTGGGTGGGGTGGGGCCGTGGGGGGCCACGGGGAGCGGTGCCCCCGGGCCGGCCGTCGGGACGGCCGGCCCGGGGTTCCGCGGAGGGTCACTGCACGCGGGGTGCGGAGTCCTCGTCGTCGCGGTCGTCCTCGGGCAGGTGGACGTCGGAGATCTCGAGGTTGACCTCGGTGACCTGCAGGCCGGTCATGCGCTCGACGGAGGCGATGACGTTGCGGCGCACGGCGGAGGCGAGGTCGGCGATGGGGAC